>JBGSXT010000057.1:0-11708 GCA_041751295.1 Mariniblastus sp. | reverse complement strand
ATTTGATTCTGCGTGTTCGGTTTTGGCGATTCCGGCGGGTTGGTATTCCCATGGGTGCCGGCCTCGCTGAAATAGGCCTCAGTGTTGACCCTCGGCGTGATTCGGTGGCGCACTTCCGCGCGATCAACAGTTCCTTCGATCAACTCAGACTCAATCACAGCTGGATCCAAGTCGTTATTATCCGACTGCAAGGATTCGCTGACGACGCGATTGGGAAGCGATTCCTGTGAGTAAACCGATCCGACTGATGCGCTGGCGACTAACGCCAAACAGACGAACGGTTGGAGTGTATTTCGAAATGGCATCTGGAATACTCCTGACAAATAGACGCGGGTCGGGGTGACGCGAATACACCACTTTCCCAACGCGGAACTATCTCTATGTTTCGATCGTCAGGCTTCCCGCCGTAAACCAATTCTGAGCAGCCGACAAACTCCGCGCATTAGCCCCAGTATGCCTCGGATGCGCATTACATTACGATTGCTAGCGAGTTCGGCAAATGTTCGATCCAATATGAATCAGTTGCTGGCCGGCAAAAACACGCGAATTTTTGGTCAAATGGCGACAAGTTGATCCGCTTCGAGTTGAATCGGACAATACCTTTTCGGGTCGATAATCGTATCGCTGTAAAAGTTAACCATTCCAAATTCGGAATCGAGAGACGCAAAATGCAAAAAATTAATATTCGTGAACACCGATCGTCCATCATGATGATCACCATTTTTCTGTTTTTTACGCAGTGGGAGCCGAAAGTGCTGGCGCAGGAAGAACACAAAATGCAGTACCCGGAAACCAGAAAAATCGATCATATGGACGAGTATTTTGGTGAACAGGTGCCTGATCCATTTCAATGGCTGGAAAACGACGTTCGCGAATCGAAAGAGGTCAAAGATTGGGTCGACCGTCAGAATGAATTGACATTTAGGTATATCGAAAAGCTGCCTGGGCGAAAACAGATCGAATCCCGGTTGACGAAACTGTGGGATTACGAGAAGTATGGGGCGCCGTTCAAGCAGGGGGGCCGTTATTACTACACGAAGAACGACGGACTGCAGAATCAGGACGTCGTTTATCAGATGGATTCACTGGATGGCACGCCAAAGGTACTGATTGATCCCAATCTCTGGTCCCAGGACGGCACCGTCGCATTGGGAGGACTCGCATTCAGCGATGATGGCAAGCACGTGGCCTATGGAATTCAGGAATCGGGTTCGGACTGGCGAACTTGGCGCGTGATGAACATCGCATCGGGAGCAATACTCGATGACAAAATCGAATGGATCAAGTTCGGCGATTTGGCTTGGACCCCGGACGGAAAGGGTTTTTACTACAGTCGCTACGACGCCCCCGTTTCCGGCGAAGCGTTTCAAAGTACCAACAAAAACCAGAAAGTATACTACCACCTGCTGGGCCAGTCCCAGGATGATGACCAACTGATCCATCAAGATGCCCAAAATCCCGATTGGGGCTTTTCGCCGAATGTCACTGAAGATGGCAAATACCTCGTCATCACCGTCTGGAAGGGAACCGACGATCGCTACCGCGTCATGTACAAGTCGCTGGAGGATGCCAATTCGCCGATCGTTGATCTGATCGACGATTTCGAGAATGAATTTACTTTCATTGGCAATGAAGGTCCTGTGTTCTTTTTTAAGTCGGATTTCAACGCCCCGAAGAAGTCCATTTTGAAGATCGACACCACGAAACCGGAACAGGAAAACTGGCAGGTCATCGTGCCCGAGTCGGCTGAAGCCATGGTCGGGGCCGGCATGGTTGGAGACTACATCATTGCCGAGTACCTGAACGATGCAAAGACACAGGTCAAACTGTTTGATCTTGCCGGAACGTTCGTTCGCGAAGTTGGTTTTCCGGGCATCGGCAGCGCCAGTGGATTTACAGGTAAGCGCAGCCATGACGAGACGTTTTACTCCTTTTCCAGCTTCAACCTGCCACCAAGTATCTTTCACTACGATTTGGCAACTGGCGAAAGCAGATTGATGCGACAGGCGAAGGTCGACTTCAATCCGGATGACTTCGAAGTCAAACAGGTTTTCTTCACCAGCAAAGACGGAACGAAAGTTCCAATGTTTATCGCCCACAAAAAGGGAATTGAACTCAATGGAAAGAACCCGACTTTGCTATATGGCTACGGCGGATTCAACATTTCATTGACTCCCGGATTTTCTATTTCACGTCTGCAATGGATGGAGATGGGTGGAGTATTTGCGATGCCAAACCTGCGTGGTGGAGGAGAGTATGGCAAAGAGTGGCACAAAGCTGGCACGACGACGCAAAAGCAGAATGTATTCGATGACTTTATCGCCGCAGCCGAATGGCTGATCGCCAACAACTACACATCCAGCGAACATTTGGGAATTCAAGGGGGATCAAACGGTGGTCTGCTGGTCGGCGCGTGCATGACGCAGCGCCCCGATCTGTTCGGTGCCTGCCTGCCAGCGGTGGGCGTGATGGACATGCTGAAGTTCCAGAACTGGACCGCCGGTCGATTCTGGGTCGATGATTACGGCAGCAGTACCAACAGCGACGAAGAATTCCGGGCTCTGCGGGCTTATTCTCCCTATCACAACATCGCCATGGGTGTTGAGTATCCGCCAACCATGATCACAACCGCCGATACGGATGATCGCGTGGTTCCCGGCCACAGTTTCAAGTTCGCGGCGCGATTGCAGGAAGCTCAAGCCGGTCCCAATCCGACGTTGATCCGGATCGAAACCAAAGCCGGGCATGGAGCTGGAAAACCAACCGTCAAGATCATTGAAGAGGTCGCTGATCAATGGGCGTTTCTGGCAAAACACCTTGGATTGACGATTGATGATTGAAGATTGATGATTGAGAATAAGAGGGCACCGATTCCTGAACTCTGAACTCTGAACTCTGAAATCTGAAATCTGAACTCTGAACTCTGAACTCTGAAATCTGAACTCTGAACTCTGAACTCTGAACTCTGAACTCTGAAATTAAACAAAGGGCCAGACAGAATTGCCTGGCCCTTGTACTAAATGGCCTTCGCTTTCAACCACTCGCTGTCCCAAGTGCGAGCAAGCCGGTGGAGACATTACTGACACGTTTGGCAAGACAGATACGGTTAAGATTCGGTCGTTGGCGAATCCATTTAATTTTTAGCGATAAATTCACTGCCTTTGATTGGACTTGATCGTAGGTGACTTGATCTAATTCCTGCCGATGATTTCTCTACCTCTAATTGTACCCAGCGAATGAAATAGTTCAAAATTAATATCGGCTGACAGGGCCTTCACCGAACCATCGGCATACGCAAACATCGTCAGTCCTCCCAAATGGGCACTGTTGAACTGGGCGTGAGCATGGAAATGGATGGCAGCCGGGTCATCGGACGGTTTGTGGTTCGGCGGTTCGCCTGTCCATCCGACCACTCGCCAGTGGGGATATTCAGCTCCAGCAACGACCCCGGTCCAGGTTGATTCGGAAACCTGATACGCACTTCGTTCTCCCACCAATATCGTGTTACTTGATCCGTCAAGAATGTCCGTGTGCCGTGTTTTGCTGTTCCCGTAAAAGATTCCGTTTTGGTTGATGTCGCGCCCGGCGACGGCAATCTGCGGCGGTCAGGTACCCGCCATGATGCTGCTGGCTGTATCCACCGACCCGATACATCCAACGTACTGTGATCGCGCCAACTCAACCGGAAACTCGATCGTTCCGGGATCAGGCATCAAGCCTGTCTGACCGGGCAGCTGGAAAGTGCTGATATTTTTATCAGGAGAGGAGGGACAGATCATTAACGGCAAGCTTGTAGTTCGCAACTGCTCATGAATTGGATCGGTTACTTTGGCGTTCAAGTCGATGAGGTCATACAGGTTGGCCTGTTCCACAAACGGCAGGTTGTATGCCATCCACGACCAGCCTGAATCGCCCCCGCCGTGTTCTTGATTCCAGCCATATGGGTAGCGGTTGCGCTGCGAGTGAAAATTCTCCAAGCCGATGGCGATCTGCCGAATCTTGTTTTGGCAAGCTACTCGACGGGCCGATTCGCGAACCACTTGCACAGCGGGCAGTAACAGGCCTGTCAAAATGCCAATGATGGCGATGACGGTTAACAGTTCCACCAGCGTAAATGCCCTGCGACAACAATTCATCATTCGATTCCCCTGTTTCGTCCCACGATCAAACTTAAGTTAATGATCCACCGGCAGAAGGTGAATCCGTGCCAACAGAGACTGAGCAGAATTGCCGACATCCATGTCGTTGGAAGATCACATCACAATAACAGAATCAGGTTGTCGAGTCAATTTAAGGATTGGGCATTTCTCAAAAAATCCGTCCGAAGTTGCAACACAGCGATTCTTGGGCGAGCGGCGGAAGAACATATGCCTGTCAGAAGAATTGCTAATTCGTCCGACGCATCGCAGGGACGAATTAACAATTTGTCCTCCAGGTGAACGCTTATTGCCGCTCGGCTAAAATACCGAACCGCCGCTATTTCAATCGATCGGAAAACCACGTTTTCGCAGCAGGGCTTTGGTATCAACGTCCCGCCCGCGAAACTTTCTGAATCCCTCCGCCGGATCGATCGTGTCGCCGACCGACATGATGTTTTCGTACAGGCTTTTGGCGATCGCCGGGTCATAATAGGAACCCGCCTCTTCAAAGACTTCGGCGGCATCCGCCGTTAACACGTCTGACCAAAGGTAACTGTAATAGCCAGCCGAATAGGCATCACTGGAAAAGATATGGCTGAACTGGGGCGTTCGATGCCGCATCACAATTTCATCGGGCATCCCAAGTTCTTCCAGCGTTTCCCGTTCAAATTCATCGGGATCAATATTTACGTTTCCCGCCAGATGCAACTTCATATCGATCAAGGCACTGGCCAGATATTCGACGGTTGAAAATCCCTGATTGAACGTCGATGCGTTTTCAATTTTTTCAAGCAGCGCGGCTGGCATCGGTTCACCCGTTTCATAATGCACGGCAAATTTTTTCAGAATCTCCGGTGTCGACAGCCAGTGTTCATTCAACTGCGAAGGAAATTCGACGTAGTCGCGTGCAACGGAGGTTCCTGCCTGGGAAGGATACTTGCATTGGCTGCAGAGTCCATGCAGAGCGTGCCCGAACTCATGAAACAGCGTTACCGCATCATCCCAGGAGATCAACACTGGCACTCCGTCCGAGCCACCTTTCACAAAATTGGAATTGTTGCTGACGATCGGTGTAATCGGCGAGTCCAAATTTTCCTGAATGCGATAAGCCGTCATCCAGGCACCGCTCCGTTTACCGCGGCGGGTATACGGATCAAAATACCAGAGTCCGACGTGTGAACCGGCCCGCGTGACTTCCCAGACTTCGACATCGGGATGAAAGACTGGAATGTTTTGCAGTCGGCGAAATTCGAAACCGTACAACTGACCAGCCGCCCACATCATCCCGTCGCGCAGCTTGTCCAATTGCATGTAGGGTTTGACCTGGTTGAAATCCAGATCGTACTTCGCCGTGCGAACCTTTTCAGCATAGAAACGGTAATCCCACGGTTCGATTTTGATGCCCGCGTTTTCTTCGTCGGCAATCGCCTGCATGTCCGCAACTTCCTGTTTGACCCGCGCGACCGCCTTGGGCCAGACCTTCATCATCAGCTCCATGGTGGCTTCCGGCGTGGCAGCCATTTGCGGTTCAAGTCGCCAATGGGCATGCGTTTGGTACCCCAGCAGCTTTGCTCGCTCGGCGCGCAATTTCAGGATCGCTGAGATGATCTCATTGTTGTCCTTCTCGTCGCCGTTATCGCCGCGACTGTAATAGTTCCGCCAGACTGTTTCACGCAGCTTTCTGTTTTCGGCGTAGGTCAAAACGGGATCCATTGAGGATCGCGTGTTGGTCACCGCCCAGCCCCCCTGTTGCTCTCCATCGCCGGCGGCTTCGTCAGCGGCGGCGGCCATGGATGCAATCAAACTATCCGAAAGACCTGCCAATTTGTCTCGGCTGGAAATCCAGGTGACGTAGCTCCCTTCGTCGGCCAAAACGTTTTGGCTGAATTGGGTAAACAGACCAGCCAACGCCGTGTTGATTTCGGAAAGTTTTCGTTTGTCACCGGCGTTCAGTTTGGCTCCTTGCCGAACGAAATTTTTGAAACGGTCGTCGAGCAAGCGCTTTTGCGATACATTCAGACTTTTCGCCTCGTCACTGTTATAAACCGCTTCAATGCGGGCAAACAACCGTTCGTTTTGCGTGATCGAGTCGGCATGTTTGGACAGTTTCGGAGCCAATGCCCTTTCAATATCGGGGATGTCGTCCAGATTCAGATTGGACTGGTAGACACCGAACAGGGAATTCAAACGATCAAGCGTTCGACCTGCCTTTTCGAGCGCGACAATCGTATTTTCGAAATTTGCAGGCTCCGGATGATTCGCAATCGCTTCGACATCCCGCGTTGACATTGCCATCGCCGCATCAAAAGCGTCCAAAAACTCTTCGGCTTTGATTTCCCGCCACGGCGGAACGCCACCAAACGGTCCTTCCCAGGGGGTCAATAAAACGGATTCCATTGTTGAAGTCACTCCTGGGTCTTGTTTGTCCTGCCCGGTTGTTTCCTTGATATGGATGCAAGTCATTGCGATCAGGATCGCGGGGAAAGCGGTAAACTTGTTTTGCATTTTTTGGTCCCGTTGGTTCGTATGCACGGCGATTGGCCGGTAACCGATATTCAGAACGATATCTGAATCTGATATCTTGTGGGCCAGTCGCCAGATCCGCAAGGCTCCGATTGTCGAATCCATTCCGCTGAACCGTCTTGATTTCCAAAATCCATTGAACCCGGCATTTTAACTCTCGATGTCCAATCCGTCCCATCCGTGCCTTGATGAACTTCGCGCCAGAATTGATGAAATTGACCGACAATTGATCGCTTTGATCAACGAACGGGCCAAACAGGTTGTCGAAGTCGGCAACCTTAAACGCCAGGCCGGAATCCCGATCTATGCACCCCATCGGGAAGCCGCTGTACTGCAGAAGGTTATCCAATTGAACGAAGGTCCGATTCAGGATCGGACGCTTGAAGCGATCTATCGCGAGTTGATGAGCGGCAGCTTCGCGCTCGAACAGCCGCTGCGCATCGGCTACCTCGGCCCGGTCGGAACATTCAGCCATCTGGCCGCGACTCGGCACTTTGGTTCCAGCGTCGAATTTGAAAATTTGCGGGCGATCGAAGGCGTGTTTGAAGAGGTCGCCCGGGGCCACGTCGACTATGGACTGGTGCCGATTGAAAATAGCACTGGCGGCGGGATCACGGAAACGCTGGATGCTTTCATGACCTACCACAACGAACTGAATATCTATGGCGAAGTCCAGCTGGTTGTCCATTTCAGCCTGCTGGCTAATTGCAAGCCGGATCAGGTCAAGCGGATTTACTCCAAACCGGAGGCTCTGACGCAGTGCCGCAACTGGTTGATCACCCAATACCCCAAAGCCGAATGGATTGCTTCGGAAAGCACTGCCACGGCGGCACAGAAAGCCAAGAGCGACAACGAACGCGATCCGACCGCCGGTTCAGCTGCAATCGGCAGTGTATTGGCTGGAGAAATCTACGGGCTGCATTCGCTGTTCGAAAAGATCGAGGATCGAACGGGCAACGTCACCCGGTTCCTGATTCTGTCAAAAAGCGAAACGGAAATATCGGGGGACGATAAAACATCCATCATGTTTACCACCGAAGATCGGCCCGGCTCGCTGGTTGACGTGCTGAACGTCTTTAAACGACGAGGAGTCAATCTGTCGCATATCGATAAACGGCCCAGCCTGGCAGTGAACTGGGATTATACTTTTTTTGTCGACGCCAGTGGCCATCAGAAAGATGCCGCATTCGCCGAAGTCGTTGGTGAAGCACGAGCCCATTGCAAGAATCTGACTGTGCTTGGCAGTTTTCCTCGCTGCCAACGTATGTTGTAATCCAGGTAACCGTCACGCCGTTGGGGTCGGACGCAGTTTTCGACGGTAAAAGACCTGAATTTGCTCAACCATCCGATCGCCGAAAAGTGGGTCTGCTCCGCTCTGAAGTGGGTCGCCAGCAAGCCATAGTAAATGGTTACTCATCCTGTCGTTTTGTGTTACCAGTCGGTCGAACTGATAAAGCCCTGTCGAATCAGCTCCTCGCCAGCTTCCTGATTGATCCACTGTCGCGCCGGTTCGGTCATGTAATTGCGCCAATCGCCGACCACTCCCTTGCGATTCAGTCGGTGGGCATTTTCCGTGGCATGGCCAGGCCTTAAGGCTTCCGGAATCTGCGCCTGCGAAGACGGCAGTTCCAGAAAATCGAAAAGCCCAGTGACCTGCCGTTCAAAATCGGCGTGCAGCTCTTCATACCTGATGAACTTGACGGCCAGATTTCGATGAGCTTGAACAGTGTCGCGATCTCTTTGCTGATGAGTTGCCCATTCCCGGGCACTATCCCTGACAATTTCTTCATTCGCCAACAGTTCTTGGGAGTGGTCGAAAAAATACCGAGAATCCTGCTGGAATTTTTCCAGTCGAAACTGCATTTCCGGGTACCGGTTGAAAACCTGAGTCACGCGTGGATGGTTGTACAGATGAAACATGCGGCTGACGATGACATCTCGAAAGTCACGAACAACGACAATCTGCGGAGCATCGGAAAGTATAACAGGAGCAATCGTGGTCGGAGTTCGGTCCCCAATCAATACTGCATTGATGTCCGCCAACCTCACCAAACATCGCTTGACCATCGACTCCAGTTCCGGCCGAACAGTATTGTCAAGGACCTGCTGTCGCGCGGGTGCGATGTTAGCGACATTTCGCTCAAGGGCCTGAAAGAATGTCTCCCAATGGAACTCCCCCACGCAATCGATGTCGGGATGGGACTTCAACAGCCGGCAAACCCAGTTCGTGCCGGATTTCATGTATCCGCGAATGCAAAAGAATTTTTTCGATTCTTTCATCGATTAACATATCGCCCACGATTTGAATGATCGGGATTTTATCGGATAATCGCCGCTTGAAAACAGGTTGCCATGTTCCTTGGTCGGGCGGTGCCATGATATCCAGACGAATAACTTCATTGGTTGCGATTGCCTGCGTTTTAGCATGGACTTCGAACTCGCATTCGGATGATGTGTGGCAATTGCTCGATAGCGGAGTCTCCGCCAGTTTGCGCGGATTGTGCGTTGTGGATGCGGATGTCGTTTGGGCCAGCGGAACCGAGGGAACCGTCATTCGAACGACAGATGGAGGCAGGAACTGGAACAGTGTCCCAGTGGAAGGGGCTGGAGAACTGGATTTCCGCGACGTTCATGCTTTTGACGCAAAGCAGGCGGTGATTATTTCAGCTGGACAACCGGCCCGAGTGTACCGCACGACAGACGGGGGCGAAGCCTGGAAAATGTGTTTGGAGCATCGTGACGCGAGATCGTTCTTCGATGCCATTTCGTTTTGGGATGAACGTCATGGTATCGCGATGAGTGATCCGATCGATGGACGTGTGTTGCTGATCGAAACACTGGACGGAGGCGTCAGTTGGGCGGAGCTGCCGCCCGATCGGCGACCGATGTCATTGCCCGGGGAAGCCGGATTCGCAGCCAGTGGTACCAACATGCAAGTCGTGGGAGATAGTGTTTTCATTGCGCTCGGCGGCGCTGAGAAGGATCAGACGGAAGCCGCCAGTCGCATCCTTTATTCCTCGGATCGGGCCAGGACGTGGCAAGTTGCCACTGCTCCGATGGCGCGCGACGCGAGCAGCGGAATCTTTTCGCTGGCTTTTATCGATCAACAATATGGAATCGCCGTCGGCGGCAACTATTTGAAACCCGAATCGAAACTTGGCAACATCCTGCTGACTTCCGATGGCGGACTCTCATGGAAACTTCCAACCGACGATCCCCCTCGGGGTTATCGCAGCGGCGTTGCCTATGGCAAAAACGGCAGTCGTTCCATGTCAGTTTGTGTGGGGCCAACCGGCACGGACGTGTCAATCGACGGCGGGCAATCATGGCAAGCCGCCAGCGAAACAGGCTTCCATGCAATTGCCTTCAGCCCCGACGGCAAAGCCGGCTGGGCCTGCGGCTCAGACGGCCGCGTTGCAAAATGGATTTGGAAAACAGACGATCGATAGTGCGCATGTCCAGGCGACGATGGTGATCGGCAGATAAAACTAGACCTGTAGGGCAAATTGCTAATTCGTCCGAAGCGACACAAGTGAAATTCGGCTTCCTTTGCGCCAATTGAGCCGCCAGCCTTGAGATTGCCAATGAGATTCAAGACAGTCAGTCAGAAAAAGGCGGATGGCGCGACCTTCACTCCGCCGTTGCTCGCAGATTTTGTGGCGACTCAGATCGTGCAGCAAATCAAATCCACGGCTAAGAATGGTCCTCTACGTATATTGGACCCGGCGGTTGGCGATGGTGAGCTGTTATTGAGCTTGCTGCGACAGTTCGATGAATCATTGCGCAAACGTGTTGAAGTACATGGCTTCGATACGAATGCGGATGCACTCAATTTAGCAACGACCCGATTGCGAAAGTCATTTCCGGATGTGGACCTGCGATTTTCGCGCGAGAGCTTTCTGGAACATGCGCTGGAAAACCACGGAGCGGATCACAGCGGCAGATTGTTTCCCTCGACCGACGCGCCCAGCTTCGATTTCGTCATCGCGAATCCGCCGTATGTTCGGACCCAGATCATGGGGGCCGATCAGGCTCAGGAGTTGGGCCGTCAATTTGGGCTTACCGGCCGAATAGACCTCTATCAGGCGTTCCTGATTGGCATGGCGCAGGTCATGCGACCGGGTGCGATCGCGGGAATCATCGTTTCGAATCGTTTCATGACTACCAAGTCCGGAAGCTCCGTGCGACAGGCAATTCAGAATCGCTTTCAAATCCGGCATGTTTGGGACTTGGGGGACACGAAGCTTTTCGATGCTGCGGTTCTTCCTGCCGTTTTACTGTTGGAGAAACGGACGGGAGATACCGAACCGGCGCGATTCACCTCGATCTACGAGACAACGGAAGTGGCAACTATACAGGCAACCGACATCATCGCCGCGCTGAGCAAAGTCGGGAGCGTTGAGGTTACGGATGGCCGCTGCTTCACCGTCAAACAGGGTCGCTTGGCGCAGTCCAACGAGAGCGATGCGGTTTGGCGAGTGGCCTGTGATGCGACGGACTCATGGCTGGAACAAGTGTTGTCGAAGACATGGGGCACGTTTCGCAACATTGGCAAAGTTAGAGTTGGCGTGAAGACGTGTGCTGACAGAGTCTTCATCCGCCGTGATTGGGCCGGACTTCCGCCATCCGAGCGGCCAGAGTTGCTGCGTCCGTTGATCACCCATCACACCGCCCGCCGCTATCGAGCAAAGCCTACCGCACCGCCGTGGATGATTCTCTATCCGCACGAAGTCGTAAATGGAGTTCGTCGCGCCGTCGACTTGGCAAGGGTCCCAAAATCCGCTTGCTACCTTGACCAATACCGAGAGCTCCTGCAGGAACGCAAGTACGTTTTGGATGCCGGTCGTGCTTGGTTCGAGATTTGGGTTCCGCAGGATCCAGATCGCTGGGCAGCCCCGAAGCTGGTGTTTCGAGACATTTCAGAAAAGCCGACGTTTTGGATCGACACCGCGGGAAGCATCGTCAACGGAGATTGCTATTGGCTGGCGTGTGACCAGGGCGCGGACGAAGACTTGTTATGGCTGGCCTGCGCCGTCGCGAACTCGA
>JBGSXT010000056.1:0-3472 GCA_041751295.1 Mariniblastus sp. | reverse complement strand
TCCCAGACGTATCTGCCGGTTCGACAATCACCAGGTCCGCTTCCAGATCGCCAGCCCTGTTGATGTGCAACACATGTGACTCGCCCAGAATTTCGCCACCGAAACCAATGAGTCGAAAATCGCGTCCCAAGACAAGGGCGCCGTCGACGCTCATCAGGTCAGCCAGGAAATTGCCAAACCCGATTAGTCCGTCATCCAGTTCAGCAATTTCGGCATCATGCATTTTTCGATAGTCGCTCCATGTGCAAACCGGAAGTCCGAGTCCTCCGCCAACTTCCAGCACACGCTTGATTAAACGACCGAGCAATACCCGAAACCATAAAGACTTATGGTCCGCCACAAAGCGAACGCGAAACCGGAACCACTGGCTGCACAGAACGTCGTCAGCTGACTCATCGGGCAAATAGACCAACGTCCCGCCATGGCCGCGGGACCTGACCAAACCGAGAACGCGTCGAATGACGCTCTGAGAAACGTCTCTTACAAAATAGTCGCACAACTGGGTCGATCCGGTGCTCGACAGAGTCTCGTTCAGTTCTTCAAGAAGCGATGCGCGAAGCGCGCGGAATCGTTCCGGGAGCCAAGTCGAACGAAAAGGATCGAATCCCTCTGCCAGGAGCTTTCCGCCAGAGGATTCGAAAACTCGTGAATACCCTGAGGCCACGATTAGATGCCCGGGCGCGAGGATTTGAATCACCAAGTTGGGTGGCAAGGGCGTTTCATCAAAGCGGTCCCCGCCAAATCGATTCACCCAGCTGGTTCCTGTGATCACCATGCCCCAAATGACAGGCGCCAGCGGTTCACTCGCGTCGACGGCGAGCAGAGCGCGATAGTAGCCGGCAGCCGCTGCCAACTTCCGTACATCATGTGACGTAAACCCGGACGGATTCGTGAATCTCAACACGACCAGGTCGCCCGACCAGCCGTACTTTTCAGCGGCAAATGCGTCTGGCGGCGCGACGATGATCCGACACTTGACTGATTCCCTCTCTTCGCGCATCAGACTAGCCTGATACATCCGATCAAGCAGGACGATCAGCGCTTCGATTGAAGGAAGAACGTCAGTGGGATGTTCATTTGCCACCCATTTGCGTCTTAGCGCATCTGCCATTTCGGTGGGATAGAACGATTGCAGGTGTTCTGGCATTCTGCTTCAATTCGTTTGATTTTTATTTTTCCATTTCAATTGTATTGGCGTATTGCTTTTTGTGGCAACCGGATGTCGGCGCGTTACGATGCGGGACAAATCATTCGTTGGATAATCAAACCGGGAAACCAGCCGTCTATCGTCAGACCTTGCGGCCGTCACAATACTCGCAGTCAAGCGGGCAATCGCGAACGGCTCAAGCCGCCGGGCAGAAAATGGCTCAAAATGTAACAGCATTTTCAACTGAACGTCAAATTTGACTTGCAAATTGGCCTGATCGGATTATGAAAAATTGGACTCCGGTTATTTTTTCATCATGAACCAGAAAGAGTGCGCGTTTTTGACGCTGGAGAATCCGGAAGGGTTTTTCATATATGACGATCTGGCTTTCGAGCCGCTCGGGAAACTTGGCTGGAATGTCGACGAGATACCGTGGAATCGGCCGGATGTGGATTGGGGCGCGTTCGATGCAGTTGTTATCCGATCGACTTGGGACTATCAGAAAAACCCGGACGGTTTTCTGCGAGTGTTGTCAACTATCGAAGACGGCGGAACTCGACTGTTCAATTCACTGGCTGTCTGTCGCTGGAATCTCGACAAATCCTATCTGCGAGATCTGGAACAGAGAGGCGTGCCAATCGTGCCAACGCAATGGCTGCCGGGTTTGGATGAGCTCGCGCTGAGACAGTTATTGATTGAATTCGGCGGCCAGGATTTCGTTGTCAAGCCAATGGTCGGTGCCAATGCCGACGATACGTTTGTCGTCGAGCCCACCAATCAGGATACTTGGCAGGATGCTCTGCGGGTTTTTTCAACAAGGCCGCTGATGGCGCAGCCGTTCATTCAATCGGTCGTCGACGAAGGGGAATATTCGCTGTTCTATTTTGGTGGTCATTTCAGCCACGCCATATTGAAAAAGCCCAAAACAAATGACTTTCGGGTTCAGGAAGAGCACGGTGGCATCATCCAGGCAACACGGATCAGCCAGGCGTTTTCTAATGCCGGGCGACGGGTCATTGACGCCGTCAATCAGGATCTACTCTACGCCCGGGTCGACCTGGTGCGACTGAAAACCGGGCAGCCGGCGTTGATGGAACTTGAATTGATCGAACCTTCACTTTACTTCGCGCATGATCCACAGGCTGCCGTACGATTTGCGAAAGAGCTTGATCGCTTGGCGACCGCACCTTGAACTTGCCATCCCGAAAAAACGGATGGCAAAAATGGATGGCTCTTCGGCTGGTCCTCCCTGAGTAAATTGAGTTCCGGCCTGTTCCTTCAAAATTGCGGTAGCGACATCAAAAAGGATTGGCCCGCATTATTTACAAGCTGGTGATGTGATGGACATCGTGTATTCAACTTAACACTAAACGTTTGTGAGGTTTGGCGTGTATTTCCTCACTTCCGCGCCGGATTGGCGTCGGATTGCGATTGGCTTGAGAGAATTGCAAGTTCGCCCGGCGGATCGCAATTGAACTATTTCCCGTTCCCCGTACCGTTCGACCAAAAGTCGGCAACCAGGACGTCTTCGATTTTTCCGCTAATCAGTTCAACGAACTGTTTGTGAGCAGGATGGGGCAGGTAGGCATCACGTCCGGCGACGTTGGCAAAGGTGACCATGAAACAATGTGTAAAGCCTTTGGCCAGGTTTTCGGTGCTGATGTTGAGGCCACTTTCGAATTCGATGATCGCGTCAATCTGTTTGGGAAGTTGGGCAAATGCGTCCACGATTTCGCTGATTGCATCATCAGTCAAACCCTCCTTGAACTTGAATAAAACCACATGCCGCAAAACCGGCTTCTGATGTTCTACGGCAACACCCAACCCCTTGAGCATTTGTGCGGCAACAAAGCTGTTGCCGGCCGCGTTGAGGTGTACGCCATCGCTGGTCAGGATATTTTCGGACTGGTTGATGTTGTTATTGTTTCGCAAGAAATCCATAAATGACTTGCGCAAATCCAACAGACTCGAACCCGTCTGCTCTGCTACCCGTCGGCTGATCGAGCTGAACTGGTCCAGCATGGCATCGAGTTCGTTCGAGCCATCGTGTTTTTCGCCAATAACACTTGGTGTACACAAGACGACACGAGCATCCGACTGTTTGATCCGATCAATAATGTCGACCAATCCCGATTCGAATTTGTCGACAGGCGTCCCGGTTCCATTTTGAGAATGCCAAACGTCGTTGATCCCGATATAGATCACCACGATGGTTGGCTTGCGATCGAGGACGTCATTTGACAGCCGTTTTTGCAGGTCGGTAACTTTGTTGCCGCTGATACCGGCACCCATCACCTCGACGCCCATGTCCGGAAACTGTTTCTT
>JBGSXT010000055.1:0-3450 GCA_041751295.1 Mariniblastus sp. | reverse complement strand
GCTGTCCATCGGATTCATCAAATTCTTCCGCAGCGATATTTTTGAACCGGATCCGCTTTCGCCGGTCCATCCATCCCAGAAAGGCAATTTCCCGTTTGCAAAGCGGGCAGTCGCCGTCGAAATAGACCTCGATATCAAAGTATGATTCTGGATCGCGATTCATGTGGATTGTGTTCCGAGGCAATTTTCAGCCAATTGCATTTTTTCTGCCAAGCCAGATCCCAATGTGACTCGGAAAAGAATTCGCCAATCGAGAACTGATTTGTTCAAAACTTTCGACAACTTAACCGCCAAAGGTCACTCGGCACAACCCTCAGAAAAACGACTTTCGCCAGCGAGTTGCCTGCTGAGCTTTTTGCGATATCATGTTTCAACCTGTCGGGATATTCGTCGAACGCAGGCCGTCCTCTGACAGGATATGTTTATTAGATAGGCCAACTGATCCATGGATATGACCAGAATGCAATTTTCAGCCTGTGCGACGCTGCTTGCTTTTTCCGTTGCGACAGCCAACGCCGCAACATTCGCTCGGGACGCCAAGCCCGAGGTTGCCGCGATTCCGGAGACGAGAGTCCAGCAATCGACTGATTCTGCTGACAAGGCCGAACCGGCTTGGCCGCAGTGGCGCGGCCCCAATCGAGATGGCCAAGTCAACTCGAAGTCCGCTTGGCCCGATCGGATCGATGCCAGTCAATTGCAACAGGCTTGGCGCGTTAAACTGGGCCCCAGTTATTCCGGGCCGATTGTTGCCGGAGATCTGGTGATTGTCACCGAAACCGTTGACAAAGAAAGTGAATGGGTTCGGGCTGTTGACCGCCGGACAGGAGAAACACGCTGGTCGGCAAACTGGCAAGGAGCCATGAGTGTGCCGTTTTTTGCCAAGGCGAACGGCGATTGGATCCGCGCAACACCGACGTACGATGGCACGCACATCTATGTGGGAGGCATACGAGATGTCCTTGTTTGCCTGGAGGCAAAAACAGGTGCCGAGAAATGGCGAGTCGACTTCGTTAAAGACCATCAATCCTCACTGCCTAGTTTTGGCTTTGTCAGTTCGCCACTCGTGACAGACAAACACGTGTTTGTTCAGGCTGGCGGCGGAATCTGCAAACTGGATAAAACCGATGGCAAACTGATTTGGCGCTCGCTCGAAGACGGTGGCGGCATGAATGGAAGTGCATTCTCATCTCCCGTCTTGGCCACTCTGGCCGGACGCAATCAGCTGTTGGTTCAATCTCGCGAGGAATTGGCGGGAGTCGATCCTGGAACCGGTGACGTACTGTGGTCTGAAAAAATTCCGACGTTTCGCGGTATGAACATTTTGACTCCCGTCCCCTATAAGAATTCCGTTTTTACCAGCGCCTACGGTGGGGCTACGAACATGTTCGATGTGAATGAACGCGATGGAGCATTGGCAGTGGCCTCGAAATGGACCAATCCTGCCACCGGCTACATGTCGTCGCCGGTCGTGATTGGCAATCACATCTATTTGCATTTGAGAAACCAGCGGTTCACTTGCATCAATCTGGAAACCGGGGAAGCTGCTTGGACGACTGGCCCGTATGGCAAATACTGGAGTCTGGTCGCCAATGGCGATCGTATCCTGGCACTGGATGAGCGTGGAGACTTGCTGCTGATTCGCGCCACCCCCGAGAAATTCGATTTGATTGATAAGCGGCACATCAGCGACGAACCAACTTGGGCCCATTTGGCTGTACTTGGCGACGAGATTTTCGTGAGAGAATTGAACGCTGTTACCGCCTTTCGATGGCAGGGGTCTGAAAAACCGCTGACGAATGAAAAGAACGACGCCCAATAATGATCGCTCCGGATTCAGATCAGGCTGAATTCAATTCGGAAATCGAGTTTTCGAAATTGTCCAGCGGCGATTTTCGGCTCGAATGTCAACAATTGATTTCGCGCCCGATCGCGGACGTATTCGATTTCTTCAGCGATGCGTCTCAGCTGGAGCAAATCACGCCCCCTTCGCTGAAGTTTTGCGTGTTGACTCCGCCGCCAATCGAAATCCAGGCAGGAACGACCATTGACTATCGATTGAAATTGCGAGGCATTCCCATCACTTGGCGCAGCCTAATAGCCGAATGGCAGCCGCCGTTTCGCTTCGTCGATCAACAATTAAAAGGCCCCTATTTGAAATGGCATCATGAACACTTGTTTCAGCCGGTCGCTGCCGGAACTCTCTGTCGAGACATTGTGGACTACCGCGTTCCGGGAGGAGCGGTTGTCAACCGACTCTTTGTTGAGCGTGAATTGACTAACATTTTCTCTTTTCGTCAGCAGCGATTGCAAGTCCTGTTGAGTTGAGCCCCAGCTAACATCAGGCGGCGTTCATGTCGTTGGAGTCTGACCCCTTAAAGAATAGGCTTATAGTTTTGCGCGTCCAACAGGTCGCCGAAAAGTGGTCCTGGCCCCCTCGGAAGTGAGCCGCCAAAAAACCACTGCGAGCGGTTTTGAACAAAATTAACGGAAGGGCATTCGCCTTTGTGCTCCGCATTTTTTCCAAAATCGATGAATCCAATACTTCGGCAACATCGAATATTCTTTCTGAGCAGCTCAATCACATTCTTAACAACACAACTCTCAGGAAGAAAACAATGAAACGTTCAATTTGCTTTTTTGCAATCGCGACCCTCGTTTTGGCTGGCAGTAATTTGTCGGCTCAGGAATGCCAGAATAAGCACGAAAACGAAGCGGTGTCTTACATCAACACGGGCGCGACGGTCGCTCAGGACGGCAAGAATATTGTCGAAACGGCTGCCAGCGTGGCAGACTTTTCAACACTGGTTGCTGCGGTTAAAGCTGCCGGATTAGCCGAAGCACTCCAAGGCAAAGGACCGTTCACCGTCTTTGCACCAACCAACGAAGCCTTCAAAAAGTTGCCTGCCGGCACGGTCGAAATGCTTTTGAAACCGGAAAACAAAGAAAAATTGGCAGGGATACTGAAATATCACGTGGTCAGCGGAAAAATTATGGCTGGCGACGTCCTCAAAGCGTTGAAAGTTGATACGCTACAGGGTTCCAGTGCGAATATCGGTTTGACGATTGGCGGCGCCAACATCGTCAAAACGGACATTCCTTGCAGCAATGGCGTGATTCACGTGATTGATGCCGTGATTATGCCGAAACAATAGTGCCCCCAAGCAAACGGCGACCAGCTGTTTGATTTGTGGCCTTAGGTAATAATGGATGATTGATACGGACCGAAATCTGCTTCGCAGTATTGCGAATGGGAATAAGGCCGCCGTGAGCGAGTTTATTGATCGCTACGGCGGCCTGCTTTGGTCCCTTGCGTTGCGGATGACCCGCAATGAAGCGGACGCCGAAGATGCAGTTCAGGACGTGTTCATCGCCATTTGGAAATCGGCCAACCGGTTTGATCCGACGATTGCGTCCGAGAAAACGTTTGTCAGTATGGTTGCCAGGCGCCGG
>JBGSXT010000054.1:0-3511 GCA_041751295.1 Mariniblastus sp. | reverse complement strand
AAGATCGATCTGGCGCAGGAGTTCGGCAACCATCCCCAAACGATTGGTGAGCCTGCCGTTGTCGCCGAACGCATTTTCAATTGGCTGAAGCCCCGTCTCCCGATCACACTGGATTGGGACGAGGAAAATTCCAAACGGGGCCAGCGGGCAGCGGCCAGTATTGTCGAAAATCGATTCAAGGAATATTTGCCCGGCGATCCGCTTGAACGGAAAAACTATCTGGGCGTTGAAGAACCCGTCATTCGCGCTTTCGAACCCTTCGATGTAGACGACATCGCGTTGCTGCGCGTGGAACACGACGCCTACGTGGCTGGCCGTACGGTGAACCAGAAGATTGCCCGTTCGATTGCCTTTTATGGGCTGTTCATGGCCGTGGGAGCGCTCGTCGCCGGCTATTTGTATTATCGGGATGTAAATCTGTTGCGAGATCTGCACCAATTCAGCTCGCTGCTGTTCCTGCCAGTGATTACGCTGGCGGTGGCCTGGTGGCTGTCAAAAGATACCAGCTGGCGGGCGGAAATCGTTCCGATGGTCATGCTGGCCATCACGCTGGCCATTGCCTGGCGGATTGAGCTGGCGATTTTTCTGAGCGCGATGGTAGCACTGATTTATTCGGTTTGCCACGGTTATGGACTGGATGAATTGGTGATCTTGACCGCAGCCACGTCGACCGCTTCCTTGTTGTGTGGCTCAATACGCAGCCGGACCAAATTGGTATATGTCGGCGTGGTTGTGGCTGCCGTCGTATTCCCGACTGTTATTGGAGTGCAGTATCTGCTGGGGCAACCGATGGGAAGTGGACTGCTTTTGGACGCCAGTTGGTTTGCCGGCAGTGCCGCCTTGGCGGGACTGTTCATGACTGCATTGCTCCCTTTTCTGGAATGGTGGTTTGATATTCAAACCGACATCAGTCTGCTGGAAATCAGCGACGCCAGCCATCCACTACTGAAAGAACTCGTGCAACGCGCGCCTGGTACGTACAATCACAGTATTAACGTCGGATCGATCAGCGAAGCGGCGGCGGTTGCGATTGGGGCCAACGGATTGCTCTGCCGGGTGGGTGCCTACTTCCACGATATTGGTAAAATTCGCAAGCCGGAATATTTCATCGAGAATCAATCGGGGGGCGAAAACAAGCATGATGATTTGAATCCGGCCATGAGTACACTGGTGATCATCGCGCATGTCAAAGAGGGGGCGGAACTGGCACGCCAGCATGATTTGCCCAATGGAATCATTGACTTGATTGAGCAACACCACGGAACCACCCTGGTCGGCTATTTTTTTGATCGAGCGACCCGACAAAGCGAACAGGGCGTTTCCGCGATAAAAATTCAGGAATGTGATTACCGATATCCGGGTCCAAAACCTCAATCGCGTGAGGCTGCTGTCGTGATGTTGGCGGACGCCGTCGAGAGTGCCAGTCGAGCGTTACGCGAACCGACCCCTTCTCGAATCGAAAAACTGGTGAACGACATCGCCAGGAGTAAGCTGAATGACGGTCAATTTGACGAATGCGCCATAACCCTGCAACAACTGCACACCATTCAGGAAAGTCTGATCAAATCGCTGAATGGGATGTACCATGCACGTGTCAAGTATCCGAACCAGCAATCAGCGTGAAAATTCTGTGGCCACGGCATCTATCTTGATCGAAGTTGCGATGCAACATGCGATTCGCCTTGACGAAACAATTCTCGCGGATATCGTGCGAAGAATCCTGATGGATCATCACATTGGGACGGCTGATATCAGCCTTGCCATTGTTGATGATGCGACCCTGCGACGGCTGAATCGAGAATATCTGAATCACGATTACGAAACGGATGTGCTGAGTTTTGTTCTGGATCGCAATCGGGAAGATGGCAGTTTAGTAGGGGAAATTATTGTCAGTGCTGATATGGCGATCAGGGTTGCCGCCCAGCAGGGCCTCGCAGCCGGTGACGAACTGGCTCTGTATGTCATTCACGGAGCTTTGCATTTGGTTGGTTTCGATGACCGGAATTTGGCCAGCCGAAGGAAAATGCGAATGGCGGAATCGCTATATACCTCGCACTTTGGAATCAATTATTCGAATCCGGACGGTGATGATTCCGACACTGAGGCAAAATGATAGACACTCAAACGGTTTGGATTGCAGCCGCAGCAGGCTGGACAATGACGGTTCTGGCTGCCATTGCGCACCAGGTTGTCCATGAAATTTCTTGGCACGATTTGGAAGAGTATTGTCAGAAAAAAAGAGCCAATGAACAGCTGTTCGGCCACATATTCGACTTGCGTCAGCAAATCTCATTGGGAACGCTGCTGTTACAAATGGTGGCCGCCGGTGTCGCCGTCTCGTGTACCTGCTTCGTTCTCTTCAGCCCCCAGCAGCCGCTGGGTGCAACCGGCTTTTGGTCGCAGGTGGCCCTGATCTGTATTGCCTTGCTGTTTGCCGGCAGCCTGGTTCCGTGGGCCGTTTCGCAAGTATCGGCGACCCCCTTCCTGTTTCACACCTGGCGATTCTGGTGGCTGGTTTCCGGACTGGCATGGCCATTGGTGATCAGCGCCAATTTCTTCGAACAGACTTTGTCGCGCGCCAGTGGGATTACGGACGCGGAGCAGGAAGAATTGCAGGAAGAAGCCGCCGAGGACGAAATCATGTCGTACATCGCGGAAGCCAGGCACGATGGTCACATCGACGAAGGGACTCGCGATATGATCGAAGGGGTCATGGAATTGGACGACTACGATGTCGTGCGCATCATGACCCCCCGCTCTCGTGTCGATATGCTGGATGTCAATACAGACTGGGAAGAAATGCTGCGCTACGTAGTTGAATCGGGCCGTACCCGGATTCCCGTTTTTGCCGAAAAAATCGACAACGTGATCGGTATTCTTTACGCCAAAGATCTCCTCCGCGAATCACTCCGTTCTGAAAGCAAACGACGCCCATTGAGAAAACTGTTACGGGAACCGCTGGCAGTTCCGGAAAGCACATTGCTGGACGAAATGCTGCAGAAATTCCTCAATCAGCATGTTCATATGGCGATCGTCAAAGATGAATATGGTGGCGTGGCTGGAGTCGTTACTATCGAAGACGTGCTGGAAGAAATCGTGGGTGAAATTGTCGATGAAACGGATGTCAAGGAAATGGATCAAATCACCAAAATCAGCGACACCGTGGCCGAAGTTACCGGGACAACGCACATCAACCGTTTGAACGAAGCGATGGGACTGCAATTGCCGGAAGATCAGGAGTTTGATACGGTTGCCGGTTTGATTATGAAACAACTAAACGAAATACCCCGTATCGGTCGCGAGTTGGAATTGGGCAATGTGCGATTCCGAGTGGAACAGGCCAATCGCCGGAATATAGAATTGGTACAAGTCGAAGTTCTGACAGAATCAAGTCGAAACAGCAGTGGAGTTTTGCAGGGCTGACCGATTGTCGAAATCGGATTGTCAATCGGTCCAGAACATCAACACTCACCCAATTTTGAAGTTGAATCTTTTCAGAGGTCCATGATGT
>JBGSXT010000053.1:0-9417 GCA_041751295.1 Mariniblastus sp. | reverse complement strand
TGTGCCGTTTGTCCTGCGCCTGGCCGATGGGCGACGAGTTCCCGTTAAACATCCCGAATTTGTCGCCATGAATCGGCGGATCGTGATTGTCACGGACGAGGACAGTAATACAAAGATTCTGGAACCGTTGCTCATCGTGTCGTTGGAACAAACCCGAGCCAACCAGCGCAACAGCAGCAAGGATCCCAAGAAAAAACGGCGAGGATCGTAGTTGCCGCATTTATCCAGAGTCTCTGCATTGAATGATGATCTCTCCTGATTCAGGTTGTACATCTTCTAATTCAAACTCGCCCTTGGTATTGATCAGTGGCTCTCGGCAGTTTCCAGGTGAGAGCAGCCCCCGTGGGCGACGCGACGTCCTATTCTTCTTCATCGATCGTCGGGAACTGTTCGGACGGCTCAACATAATCAATGCTGGTCGGGCTGGCAGGTTCGGCCAGACCAGTGGAGGTGATGCTGTTTTCGTCTTCGTCGCGGGGAACGAGGACCACGGCGGCCAAGGTGTCTTCTTTGTCCATACTCATGATCCGAACTCCCTTCGTGTTGCGGCCAATTGTCTTGATGTCGCTGCAGGCGATCCGCTGAATCTTTCCGCGCGACGTCATCAGCAGGATTTCATCAGAATCGGTGACGGGCAGAATGCCAATCACTTTGCCATTTCGTTCGGTCGTTTTGATATCGCGCACGCCTTTGCCCCCCCGGTGCTGAGTTCGGTAGCGACTGGTGCTGCTGATATCGTCGGCGGATTCTTCAGTGGCGGCCTGCGAGGGACCAAATTTGGTGCGCTTGCCGTAACCGTGCTCCGTCGCAGTCAGCAACGTCGCGTCTGGATCGACGACCACCATGCCGATCAAATAATCCCCCTTCGCCAGCCGGATCCCTTTCACGCCGCTGGTGTTTCGGCCCATCGGGCGCGCGTCGGATTCCTGGAACCGAATGGCCATCCCGTTAGCTGTCGACAGAATAATATCATCACCGGTGCGCGTGACGTTGACATCGATCAATTCGTCATCTTCACGCAATTTGATGGCGATGATTCCCGCCTTGCGTGGCCGTCCGTATTGGCGGAGGGCTGTTTTCTTGATTAGCCCTTTTTTGGTGGCCATGATCAGAAAGTGATCTTCAGCGGAGAAATCACGAATCGCGCGGCAATCGGCAATCTTTTCACCTTCGGCCAGTTGCAACAGATTGATGATCGCCCGCCCGCGGCTTTCGCGACTGAGTTCGGGAAGCTCGTGAACTTTTCGCCAGAGAACCTGTCCTTTGTTGGTAAAAAACAGCAGGAAGTCGTGTGTGCTGGCCGCAAATACATGCTCGATCGGATCCTCGTCCTCGCTTTTGGCGCCCTTGATCCCTTTGCCGCCTCGCCGTTGTGCCCGGTAGGTGCTGACGGGAGTCCGTTTGATGTAGCCCCGATGGCTGATGGACACCACCATATTTTCTTCTTCGATCAGGTCTTCGACATCGATGAATCGAAGTTCCAGCCCGAGAATTTCCGTGCGACGGCGGTCAGCATGTTTTTGTTTGATTTCCAGCACGTCGGCGCGAATGATGTTCAGAATGTTCTGTTCATCAGACAGGATTTTCAAGTACTCATTGATCTCATCGAGCAACTTCTGATGCTGCTGGCTCAGCCGTTCCTGTTCGAGGTTGACCAATTGCCCGAGCGTCATTTTCAAAACCGCATCGGCCTGAACACCGGTCAAGTGGTAAACATCAGCCTCACCCCGTTCATTCTTGAATGCTGCGTATCCCTCCTCGCCCAGTGCGCGCTGCATCATCGGGGCGGGGCATTCGACATCCATCAAGCCAATTTTGGCTTGGGCCTGGTTTTTTGACGCCCGAATGATGGCAATGATTCTGTCAATATCGGCCAGCGCGAGCAACAACCCTTCCACAGTGTGTTTCTGATTTCGGGCCCGAATGAGCAGAAACTGGGTGCGGCGCCGGATCACATGAACTCGATGGCGGATGAACTCGGTGAGCAGCTGTTTGATCGTCAACTCGCGGGGTTTGCCGTCGACCAGGGCCATGAAGTTCATCGAAAACGTCGTTTGCAACGGCGAAAACTGGTACAGCTGATTCAGGATGACTTCCGGATCGGCGTCACTGCGCAGATCGATATACAGTTTGACGGGTTCTTTCAGATCACTCAGGTCTTTGATGCTGACGATTCCCTTGACGCGGTCATCTTTCACCAAGGCCGCGATTTTTTCGACGACACCATCGCGAGTTTGCTGGAAGGGCAATTCCGAAACCACGATTCGGAAACGGTTCTTTTTGAATTCTTCAATTGCACATTTGGCGCGCAGGATGATTGTGCTGCGCCCGGTGTGATAGGCCCGTTGGATACCACTGCGTCCACAAATAAAACTGCCGGTCGGGAAGTCGGGGCCAGGCAATACCGTCATGATTTCGTCGATGCCGCAGTCCGGATTGTCGATCACCATGATCAACGCATCGCAGACTTCGCCCAGATTGTGGGGGGGGAGCGAAGTCGCCATGCTGACCGCAATCCCGCTGGAACCATTGACCAGCAGATTGGGAAACTTGCTGGGCAACACGGTCGGTTCGAGCCTGCGCTCATCATAGGTCGGAACGAAGTCGACCGTTTCGAATTTCAGATCGTCCAACATCAAACCGGCGACGGCCGACATCCGTGCTTCGGTGTACCGCATGGCCGCCGCAGGCAATCCGGCAATCGATCCAAAATTACCCTGTTTGTCGATCAATACATGCCGCATGTTCCATTCCTGAGCCATGCGAACAAGCGTTGGATAAACAATCGCTTCACCATGCGGGTGATAGTTGCCGCTGGTGTCACCCGAGATCTTCGCACACTTGACCCGAGCCGCGCCCGGACCAAGATTCAGATCGTTCATGGCGACCAGAATGCGGCGCTGGGATGGCTTCAATCCATCCCGAACGTCCGGCAAGGCCCGCGATACAATCACGCTCATCGCGTACGTCAGATAACTTTCCTTCAACTCGTCTTCGATCGGAACTTCAATGAATTTTTCTTTGAACTCGCTACCATTTCCAGTGGCGTCGTTACCATTTTCGGCGGGAAGATCGGTTGACAAATTGAGACCTTTCGAATGTATCTGTGGGAACCCGAACGGCTTCTGGCAAAAAACCGGGAAAGTGCAAAAACTGCGAAGAAAAATCGCGTTTTTAGACTCTTTCAGGAATGCCGAATTCTACCAAATCGGTCGTTCAATCACAACGTGCCAAACGGTTCCCCCGCTCGCTTCGGTAACCTTGTAACGGCCCGAAATCGCAGCGATTCGTAATGTCCAGCCGGTCAAATCGATCGTGGCCGAAGGCCAATAAACTTGACGAGCCAACGGATTAGCCAACAATGCAGTTAATCGTTGCCCTTTGATTCTGCCGGCAGGCTGTGTCCATGACCGCTCATCATCTTTTTCGCGCCAATTTTGAGCATGCTTTGAAAGAGCGATTGTTCATTTGCGAGAACCTTTCCGATCGCGACCTGCGAACTTCTGTTGCCGGCACCGTCACGCTGCCGTTAAGGCGAATAAACCGGAACGAGCAGGACACCGCCAAAGCGACGCCCGATCGTGATACTGATCTGCAAGTTGACCTTCAGACTTTCGATATCGCTCGCACTCGTCGCCACCTGATCGAAACTGGGCAAGGCAGATTCTGGATCAGTGGCAATGCGATCCTCTGCCAATGTCCGGACTGCCAGGCACCAATGACGATTCGCAGTTGGCTGCGATTGGCCGATTGTTGGCGGTGTGGCGCAAGCATGCAGCTGTCACGAGAAATGATCGATGCGATCGAACAAAGGTCCCGCCAGAAACTGATCGAGCCGAAACAGGCCCCACCGCAGACTGTGATTGTATCTGATTTGCATCAAGCGCGGCCTGTCGCGTTGGATCGCCCCTTGATTGCTACTGATCCGGCTCCCAACGGGTTCCTGGAAGAATTCAATCGATTGACCAGGCAGAGTCTGGCGACCAGTATTTTGCGGCGCGGCTTCAGCGCGATTCCGGCGTGGCTGATCAGTTTCCTGTTGCATCTGATTTTGATTCTGCTGTTGGCGCTATTTGTGTTTAGTACGACCTCCCAGCCGCCAACGATCACTCTGTCATCGTTTGTCAATCCTGAAAACCGTCTGGGCGGTGAAGTTCGCATTGAGAATCCGCAACACTTGCTCGTCGACGATTTGATCATGGCCAGCGATCTGGAAATCGATGTCGAAGAGGCCCGCGATCTGATCCAGAAAGCGCAACAGGACGCCCAGGAATTAACGATTGATGATTCGCCGGTGTCCACGTTGCCGGAATTGGACGAAGTCAGAAAAAATGTGACGACAACTCGCGATTCACTGATGTCGTTCGCTGCACGCGATCCCCGCGTCCGCGCCGAGATCGTCGAAGAGGAAGGGGGCACTTCATTAACGGAAGCCGCAGTTGCACGAGGACTGCGCTGGCTGGCGTCCGTGCAAAACTGGGATGGCAGCTGGAGCCTGAGCAATTACGATCGCAGCGACAGGCCGGGAAATTTGGGAGACGCCGCTGGGACATCGTTGGCGCTGCTGCCATTTTTGGGCGCTGGGCAAACACACGAGTTCGGAATTTATCGGGAAACCATTGCCAAAGGATTGGCCTGGTTAATCAAGCATCAGGCGGAAAATGGTGATTTGCGAATTCGTTTTCCGGGTCAAGCGGGAATGTATGCTCACGGCCAAGCGACAATTGTCCTGTGCGAGGCATTGGCCATGACGGGTGACCAAAAGCTCCTGGTACCCGCCCAAAAAGCGATTCGATTCATCGAACAGGCACAGCATCGCGCTGGTGGCTGGAGATACCGGCCTGGAGAATCAGGCGACACCAGCATGTTGGGCTGGCATTTGATGGCCCTGCAAAGTGCCCGCGCGGGCGATCTCGGCATTGAAGTCGACGACAATACGTTAAAGCTGGCTGACTACTACCTCGATCAGGCGACTTATCGCAAACAAAATCGAACCGGCAATTTCAGGAATCTGCCCACCGGATCGCTGTACACCTATCGACCAGGAGAAGGTCAGCCGACCGCATCCATGACGGCGGAAGCGATGTTGTGCCGGATGTATCTGGGTTGGACCAAAGGCGATCCACGAATGATCGAAGCGGTCCGTTGGCTGATCGAGTTCAACTTGCCCACGGAGCACGAAAAAAATATCTACTACTGGTACTACGGAACCCAGGTCATGCACCATTTTGGTGGCGACGTCTGGAAACTGTGGAACCGCCAGATGCGGGAAATTCTGGTTGCCGGCCAGGAAAAATCTGGTTCGCATGCGGGCAGTTGGAGCCCAGACGAACACGAATGGGGCAAACAGGGTGGGCGAATCTACGTCACCAGCCTGTCCGTCTGCACACTGGAGATCTATTACCGTCACCTGCCGATCTTTAAGCAAATCGATCTTAGCGAACGCTCGCCGATTTCGGCCCTGCGCCAGTCACGCTGAGCAACTTGAAACCTGCTTCTGAAAACGTTCAGACCCCTTAAATTCCGGCGAGCGTCAGAACACTTTTGAAAAAAAAGCGACTTCCTTGTTCACAGGGACTGTCTGTTTGCCATTGAGCTTCAAACCATTTACCCAATACCTGGTTCTACCATTCTCCTTTCCGGTGTCTCAATCAGGCCGTATTTAAATTGCCGAGCTGGATTTACCAAACGAACTTTGTTCTTTAAACTGCGTCTTTTCAAATTACGATTGAAACAAGGGTCGGGTAGAAGTTCATACGGGGGTGTGGCGGAATTGGCAGACGCGCTAGATTTAGGATCTAGTGTCTTACGACGTGCAGGTTCGATTCCTGTCACCCCCACTGATTCAAGAGATATCGGAAAAATAAGGTCGAAGTTGCGATTGGCTACCTGCCCAAGTGCGGCAGTGCGACCCGTTTAAGGAACGAGCAAAAACGGTAATTACCGGATTTGCTCATAACGGGAGCTGATTCATGCGTGGACCATCTAAAACGCCGCCGAAATATCGGAAACACAAGCCGACGGGTCAGGCGATCGCCACTCTGAATGCGAAGGACCATTAACTCGGATCCTACGGCACCAAAACGAGCAAGCTGGAATACGATCGGCTGATTGGTGAATGGCAGGCAAATGGCCGGTCCATGCCGAACGCGATCTGGATAAAGCGGTTCAAATTATGCGCGACTTGGGATAAGACGATCCAGTCAAGCGAAGCAACTCAGGCAGCGCTTTGTACCGCCTGATAAAGATACTGTTGAAAGCGAGAAAAGACGGTCCCAATTTCCTCCGGACGTCCCAAGTCGGCGATCGCATCGTGGATGGAGTTGTATTTCAATTGAAGCAGAGGTGTCAGTTTGTCTCTGTCGAGTTCCTGAACACCTTCATCCACGTAATGCGCAAGTACGAAGTCGAGGAAGACTTGTTGCTTGGCGTTGAAATGGGAACTGATTTTGATTTTGGCCATATCGGCCCGCTGTTCACGTGTCAGCGTAGGGAGGGCGTAGGCCACATAAGCCAATACGTCAAACAGGTCGCTTTTCTCGGCGTCGATGATCCGCTGCATCTCGGCCATCTGTTCGGCACCAAAGCCGTTTTTCGGCCAGTCCGGCCAACAATTTGGCGCGTGTATCCGGGGCACTCCAAATCGCACGCAACTCGGCTTCGTCCTTGAAGAACTCAGGCAGCTTGCCGAACAGCAATTCCATGAACTGTTGCTCTTTGCCGTCAGCAAGTTTCACTTTCGCTTTCGGCGCGTTGGCTCACGGCCCGATTTCCAATCCGACAGATTCCAACGGCTATGGAAAAGCTTCCAGGCAATCTGAAAAGCGATGAACGTCTTGCCCGTACCGGTGGCCAGCGTCAACAGAATGCGGTCCCGCCCCCGCGTGATGGCTTCCAGCACCCGCTCGATGGCGACGTCCTGATAATAACGGCTCTGGAAATACCCGCCTCGATCCTCGAAGGGCACACCGGCAAAACGATCGCGCCATGCATTCGCGTCGGCAAAGGTCAGATTCCATAATTCGTCCGGCGTCGGAAAGCGGGGTACTTCGCCTTCGCTGGGATGTGAGGAATGGGAAGAATACGAGGAAGGGGAGTTGTTTTTCTTATTTGTCTCCTTACTCACATCATTCCTATTCCGGTCTGTCGGTCCCATATCAATCTGATAAATTCCGCGTCCATTTGCCGAATAGGCAAATCGGACGGCCAGCTTGCCGGCGTAGTTCTTTGCTTGCGCCTCACCTTCTGTCAATGCTTGATCCCACGACTTGGCTTCGACGACACCCAGCGAGGTATTGCGATAGACCAGCAAGTAATCAGCAGTGAGCGCACGAGCTCGCCGACCAAAACCTTCGAGTCGTCCCAGCGTGATAGGATACTCGCGGCGAATGCGACTCCCTTCAACAACGCCCCAGCCGGCGGCTTGCAAGGCTGGGTCGATGTGTTCAGCTCGGGTTTCGGCTTCGTTAATACGGTCGATCTCAAAACAGCATCATTCGTTTGTGCACGAAGGATGCTGACTTGATCCGACGCAACAGGAAAACGCTACCTCACCGCCAGCAGCCCATGCTGATCCAGGACGTCCCAAGCCAATTCGATATGTTGCGGCGGAAACAACTTCTTCCGATCATTCCATGCGTGTACGCGCGAAACTGCGTCTTTGGATGAAGTCGCGCTATCTTTTTCGCTCAGACAATGGACCGTCGACAACAACTCCATCCCATACGGAGTTTCGAAACCACTGATCAAGCCTGCCACGACTTGGAACCGCTGACGCGTCGCCGCATGTGATTCGAGAAAATCCAGGGCCAGTGCCGTTGCGCCTTCCTTTGGTTCAATTGGGTTCTGTGGGGCGTCTTCGCCGTCGCCAAATCCCATGATGAAGTGCCCTTCAATTTTGTTAAGGACATGCCGCAAATTCTCTGTATAGGGACCATACGGTGCTTTTTGGAATTTTAGCTTTAGCGGCTCACCCAACTCCTGCATAAAGTACATCAGCTTGTGCAGTTCCAGCAACGTTACGAATGGATCCATTACCGCCGAAAGGTATTGGTTCATCAGGCCCAGCAACGCCGCGCGGCCGGCCGTCATGTTGGGCACGTCCGTGGATACTGCCATCGACTTGGCCGCTGGTGACTTGCCAGGTTCAAAAACGGAAACCTGTACATCCGGCAGTACTTCGAATGCCAGAAAGATCAACGGACGAACATCTTCCCAATCCAAGCCGCCCAGCCCGCAACCGAGCGGCGGAATGGCGATCGACTTGATCTTGTGATCTATGACCACTTCGACCAACGCCTCAAGCCCGGTAGCGATGTCTTCAATTCGACTCTTGGCCCGCCAGTGATTCTTGGTTGGGAAGTTGATGATGTAACGCGGATTGAACATCTGGCCTGTGTCGAACACGAGCACGTTTCCGAGCTCCAATTCGTTGGTATCGCAGGCACGTTTGTATACCTCAAAGTTCTCCGGAAACTTCTTTTTGAATTGCAGGGCGATACCGCTCCCCATCACGCCCACGCAATTGACGGTGTTTACCAATGCTTCGGCATTGGATTTCAGAATGTCGTTTTTTTGGATGATTTCAATCATTGAATTGTCATCGTCAATAATACCAACCGTTCTCGACACGAACCAACGAGTGGTGCGTGCTTCCGGCAATGCCTTGGGTGGCGATCTGTTGAATATTCTGGTTAAAAACGCCAACGTGTTCCATTAGAGCCCAGGGAAACCAGTCAAACATCAAGAATTCCGCTTGTTTTGCTTCTTTGACGGCTGAATCGCGAAAGTCACGATTGGCGACCGCCTGCCAATCGACGCGATTCAAATCCTCACGTTGATCCGAGTTAGTCTTCGATGCTTAATGCGCGACATTCCGATCAGATTCGTGCCGAGCCCAAGTTCGATCCGTTTTGCATCGGACCACAAGCCACCAGCCTGAATGATTCCCGGCAGATTGTTCACGTGGGTGATGTGACAAATCTTCGGATTGGCTGGCGGTACGCTCATTCGGTCACGTCGTGGCAATTCAAGCCGCGTCAGTTGTCCGCTGAAGGCTTGACGCACCGTAGAAGTGAAAAAGATAGTCATTCAGAACTTGTTCTTCGTTGTTATCAATCCACACGATGTTTGAGTCCTGAAAATATGCAGGCTCACCATCATATCTCACGCGCCGGCCGATTGTTCCAGACGCAGAAATGAGAACATCACCTTTCTTGGGGAACGACGGCGTTGAGGTGGCTTTCAAACAGGGCACGGGCGTTTTGGAGGTTCTTTTCGGCGTTGGCTTTGGCGGTGGCGATGCCGGCAAACGCTTCGTCCAGGATGCCGACGATCCGCCGCTGTTCGGGAACTTCGGGAAACTTTACGCCAAACGATTCAAGTAGCCATTTCGTCAGCGCCTGACGTGTTGCACCC
>JBGSXT010000052.1:0-1716 GCA_041751295.1 Mariniblastus sp. | reverse complement strand
GAGCACTTGGTGGGGCAAACATGAATCGATGGAAACGGACGATGGACTTGTGCTGTCCCACAACCCGGGTCCGGAGCACGGTCCGGTCAGACTGAAGGTACTCGAAATGGTCCCGGAAACGCGGGTTGAATGGGAGTGCATCAGTACCCATCCGAAAACCAGCCCGGCGTCGGCCTGGATGGGCACCGATATCCTGTTTGAAATATCCAAACAGGAAAATCAATCCGTTTTGGATTTCCGCCATTCGGGCTGGGTTGAGACGAGTAAGTACTTCGGATTCTGCAACTATCATTGGGGCGAGGCATTACAAAAGCTGAAAGGCTCAGTAACAGCGAGAGTGCCGTTCCGATTTTCATGGCTAGGTCCGTGGCACATTGCTTTACTGACAAAACGGATGATTATTTGATCCCGCCGAACAATGTGCCGGAATACAATCAATCCAGTTTGCATTTTAATGGGGATTCGCCAACAACGCCAGTCAACTTGCAAATTGCAATACAACCCGAGTTAGGTTATGTGATCTTCCGCAACACTTCCACGAATAGGATACGTTAGCTGTAGGCGTTTGGAACGACGGATGCCCGCCATCGAGGCAACTCAGAAGCGTGATGACGCACAGAACGACCGGTGATGGAGATTTCAGGGGCAAGGCAAGATGAGATCGAATGACGCCGGACATGTTCGCAACACGGTCGACACGATTTACCGCGAAGACTCGCGTCGAATTTTCGCTACGCTGGTCCGGCTGCTCGGTGATTTCGATCTTGCCGAAGAAGCGCTGCATGAAGCGTTCGCGGCTGCGATCGGGCAGTGGGAAAACGACGGCGTGCCCGCCAAGCCGCAGGCTTGGCTCGTGTCCACCGGACGCTTCAAAGCGATTGATTTCATTCGACGCAGGGAACGATTTCAAAACTCGGTCGCTGAGATTGCGCGCACGACGAATCAAGAGCAACCCGATTTCGAAGACCTGGACGAAGCTCGGTTCCGGGATGATCATTTGCGGATGATCTTCACCTGCTGTCATCCGGCGCTCGCGCCCAACACGCAGGTCGCGTTGACGCTGCGCGAAGTTTGCGGCTTGACGACAGAAGAAGTGGCCAGTGCGTTTCTTTCCTCCACCGCGACGATTGCTCAGCGGATCGTGCGGGGCAAAGCCAAGATTCGTGACGCCAGGATTCCCTACGAAGTGCCGTCTCTGGCGGAAATTTCCCAGCGACTCGATTCGGTGCTGTCCGTCATCTACCTCGTGTTCAATGAAGGGTATTCAGCATCGTCTGGCGTTGCTTTGACGCGGCCTGACCTCTCAGCCGAGGCGATTCCGTTGGGGCGAATGCTCCTGGATCTCCTGCCCGATCCGGAAGTCAGCGGACTTCTGGCGTTGATGTTGCTTCACGAATCCCGGCGCGCCGCCCGCTCTACGGCTGACGGTGACCTGATTCTGCTTGAGGACCAGGACCGTTCATTCTGGGATCGGGCGCAGATCACTGAAGGACAGCAACTTGTTGAATGCGCGCTCGGTTCGCGACGTTTCGGCGTCTACACAATTCAGGCGGCAATCTCAGCCGTACATGCTGACGCCGCAACTGCCGTAGCGACGGATTGGACGCAGATTGTGGCCTTGTACGACGTTCTTCTGCGTGCCGAACCGTCGCCGATCGTCGAACTCAACCGCGCCGTGGCCATCGCCATGCGGGACACCCCCGATGCTGGATTGGA
>JBGSXT010000051.1:0-2158 GCA_041751295.1 Mariniblastus sp. | reverse complement strand
CAAATGTTCGAGGCGGCCAAATCCCCAATCGATTCTGGCACGTTGATGGAGCATTTCGGCAAACGCTTCCGCCAATCGATCGGCTAAGGCTGAGACCATGATCGCATTGTAGTCATCAAGTTCGTTCCGGAACCTGGCCGCCAATTCGTCACACCCGTGCCCTGTTGTCACCGCAAAACCGCCAATAAAATCCTGCCGGCCACTGCCCACCGGGGCGATGTAATCGGCCAGCGAACGGAATTGATTGATACCCGCCCGCTGCCATTGTTGCCGCAACGTATGAAACCGTGTCAGCTCGCTGGTTCTCGATTCGTTTTCATAAAGAATGATCGAATCACCTTCCGCATTGGCGGGCCAGAAACCGTAAACGCCGCGGGCGATCAATTCCTGACGGTCGATCAGCCCGGCCAAAACCTGTTGCGCATCGTTGTACAGCTTCCTCGCTTCCGGCCCGACAATCTTGTCATCGAAAATTTTCGGATACTTACCGTGCAATTCCCACGAGGCGAAAAACGGCGACCAGTCGATGAAATTGGCAAGTTCTGCCAGACGAATTTCGATATCGACTGAAGGTAGTTCTGCAACGCGTCCGGGCGCAACGCTACCGACAGTTCGAGTTCCAGTAAACGCGGGGACGGGAATGTCCAGAGTCGCCCAATCGGACTGGAATCGATTGGCCAATGCCTGTTCATACGGAATCAGCGTCATCTGGCGTTCTTCATATCCGGCCACCAGTTGGGTTTGCAGCTGGCTGTTGTCTCGCAGGTAGTCCAGATTCGTTTCCGTGTTGATCAGCCGATCGACAACACCGACCGCTCGCGAAGCATCCAAAACGTGGATCACGCCGTGTTTGTATTGCGGCGCGATCTTCACCGCCGTGTGTTTGTCGCTGGTGGTCGCTCCTCCAATCAGCAACGGGATCGTCATGCCCGTTCGCTGCATCTCTTTGGCTACGTATACCATTTCGTCCAGACTGGGCGTGATCAATCCGGAGAGCCCGATGACATCGACGCCATGCTTGACCGCTTCCTCCAGAATCCTGTCGCAGGAAACCATTACGCCCAGATCGATCACTTCATAATTGTTGCACCCCAACACAACGCCGACGATGTTTTTGCCGATATCATGCACGTCCCCTTTGACCGTCGCCATCAGGATTTTTCCGCGAAAGCTTTGCTGCTCCTGACCCGATTCGATTTTTTCCTGTTCCATGAACGGCAGCAAATACGCGACAGCCTTCTTCATGACCCGCGCGGATTTCACGACCTGGGGCAAAAACATTTTGCCACTTCCGAACAAGTCGCCGACGATCGACATGCCGTCCATCATGGGGCCTTCGATGATTTGCAGGCAGCGGTCATATTTCTGGCGGGCTTCTTCAGTGTCGATTTCAACGAACCGATCGATCCCTTTGACCAGTGCATGGGACAGGCGTTTTTCCACCGGATCGTTACGCCATTCCAGATTCTCCTCGACCCCTTTCTTGCGTACATCCTTGACCGTGTCCGCAAATTCGAGCAATCGATCGGTCGCATCCGGCCGTCGATTCAACAGTACGTCTTCCACCAGTACGAGCAGGTCTTTGGGAATCTCTTCGTAAATCTCCAATTGACCGGCATTGACGATCCCCATATCCAGACCAGCTTCGATCGCATGGTATAGAAAAGCGGCGTTGATGGATTCGCGGACGACGTCGTTGCCGCGAAAACTGAAACTGACATTGGACACACCACCGGAAATCTTTGCTCCAGGACAGATTTCTTTGATTTGGCGGGTCGCTTCAAAAAAGTTGACGGCATAGTTGTTGTGTTCTTCCATCCCGGTTGCGATGGTCAGGATGTTCGGGTCGAAAATAATATCTTCCGGCGGAAATCCCACCTGTTGAGTTAACAGATCGTAAGCCCGTTTACAGATGCGAACTTTGTCATCGACCTCGACCGCCTGGCCCTGTTCATCAAACGCCATCACCACCGCAGCGGCGCCGTAACGGCGAATCAAGCGGGCTTTGGCCAGGAAGTCCGCCTCGCCTTCCTTCATGCTGATGGAATTGACGATCGCCTTGCCTTGAGTCGCTCGCAAACCGGCTTCGATCACCGACCACCTGGAGCTGTCGATCATGACGGGAACGGCGCTGATATCGGATTCTCCGGCAATCAAG
>JBGSXT010000050.1:0-6376 GCA_041751295.1 Mariniblastus sp. | reverse complement strand
GGTAATCGAATTATGGAAGTGACTGCGCGAAAAAGGGATGTCACGCCAGATATTCGGTCCATTGTACGAATAGGTTCCACTATCGAGTGCTATGTTGTTTCCTGCAGCCCAAATATCGACGTGCATCGCATCGAGATGACTCGGCCTGTGAATAGGCTTACCTGCTCGAATGAAGGCGAAGGAACGCCGGTTGCGAAGGACGTGGCATCCAGCGGTAATCATACTGGCACTCGACAACTGCGAAACCCGTTCACCCGCTGTGGCCTCCGGAACCTGCTCCAAGCCAAACCAGAACAGGTCTTCGTCCCATGCGCCGCGTTCCAGATTCTTGCGGTTGGTCAGAACGGCGAAGCAAAGATTTAGAACAGGTCGAAAGTCTTCATAATCACAATTGTTTAATGGGAACAGCAGAGCGCCGTCGTCGTTTCCGAATCGCGGAACACGGCCGGAATCTCGGTCCAGCAATTGGTAAAGGAAATCAGTGGCCGATTTGAATCGCGCGACGATTGGTTCAGGCAACTCAATTTTATTGACTTTGGCCAATTGAACGACCCAAGCCATTAAGTGCAATAGCAGTCGATGATAGTTCGACGAGTGTTGACAGAATCCGCCGTCTTCGTAGATAAGTTCACGACAAAGCTGCGTTAAAACTGCAGTCCCTTTCATTCGCCAAACCCCGGCGCGCTTCAGGTTCGGGAATAGTACACCGATCGTCCATAGTGCAGCCGCTTCGGAGATTCCATGGTTGTTCTTTTGACTGATGGCATAATTGATATGACGCTCGATTCGTAATCCGGTTGCCGCCAGAAAGCACATCAAGCGATTCGCTTCCGAACCGGTAAATGACGAATGGTGCCGAAAGCTGAAGTAGCCAAACACAATGGCGATCATCCTCAACCCCGACTCTTGACCGCATTTCCAGTTAATTCCTTGATAGGGCGGATTATCATCAAGCCAACGGCCAAACAGCTCCCAGAAACGTCCGCCACAGCGCTCATCACCCGTTCGTGCATAGGCTCTGGCAAGATCAAATACGAATCCAAATCGGTTGAGTTCCCAAATTGCCTTTACGTCTCCATAGCCAAATTCATTGATCCGGCTGAAATGCACTTGGCTGGGCGCGACTGTCCCCGCGATGGGGTTCAGGAACCAATCAGGCTGGGGTCCAAGTTTTCGACAGGGACCGGAAAAAAAAGGAAACGTTCCCGCGACGTTTTGGTCGATCAGCGTTTGGCCATGGGTAGGGACATTGTCGAAATCCAAAAGTGGTCGACCCAACTGGGGGAGACTCCGTCCGTCAATAAAAAATCGCACACCCCGCGACGCCAATTGTTCTGTCAGTTGTTGACCGTTCATCCATTGAGTCGTATCTCCATACTGAGTGTTGACATCATCCCACCCTCTCGACGGTATTCGCCATTCCCAATAGCCCAGCTTTTCGCTTATGGTTTTCCAGATTCGGAAACCGATCCAGGAAAATCCCAGGTACCTGACGACCAAAATGGCATTACGAATATTTATTTTAACCATTCTGCATGGGATCTTTGGCTCGATTGGATGGCAAATTGTAGATGCGTGCAAGTTCACCATCAGCAGGAACTTGAGGCACATTCGGGAAGAGCTTGCGATGAATCTTTGATGATGAAAAAAGTACGATCCAAATCGTAAAGAACAAAATCTTTAAATCCATGAAAAATGTGCGGTTGTCAATGTACCAGAGTTCCAGGGCGCCCTTGTATGGCGCAATATCTTCGATGTAGAGTTGACGAAGGTCCTTGTCAGTCTTTTCCATCAAGGCCTCTTCGTCGCGAAAAAAAATTGAGCCGATACCCGTCAATCCTGGTTTCGCGCGGATAATATTTTTCTGGACGTACTCGGGATAGTAACTGAAACTTTTTTCAACCAGTGGCCGCCAGCCGACCAGGCTCATATCGCCATTCAGGACATTGTAAAGCTGAGGCAGCTCGTTGATTTTGGCTTTCCGCAAAAGACTTCCCAACGGCAGCACGCGTGGGTCGTTGCGGATCGTAATATCCTGGGAGCCCTTTGTTTCGCTCCCTTCTCGCATCGTGACAAGTTTGTATACTCGGAACAACTTCCCTCGCCAACCTACTCGCGGCTGCAGGTAAAACACCTTGCCTTCGCCAGTAAGCCTCAAGAGCAGCAGGACGAAGATGCCAGGCACGAGCAACATTAATAGCAAAATGCCAGAAACGAAAATATCCAATAGTCTCTTCATGCCTACATCTTTTGATCGAGGTTTTTGTTTTTCTCATCGTGTTCGAAATTGGGCAGCAATGTTGAAAACAAATCCACAAGCTGGCTTTTGGTCCACTTTTTCGCTGTCAGAAATCGGTTGATTTGATCTTCAAACTCGATGATTGCGGATTCATCGACCGTCAGATTATTCTTGACAATTCCCATTTCTGAAAAACGATCCCAATCGACATATTCGAATTCCGTATAGAATTCTTCGATTGGTTTTTCCCCCGTGGTATCGCTGGTGAAGAAACTGCATGGCCATTTGCCGACAGCTGCCAGCGTTTCAACGCTTCGTCGAGCTTCTTCTTCAGAGTCGCAGACGTGGCCCTCGAGTCCGTTTGATTCAAGAAACCGCAACGCAATCTTGTCGAAAGTTTCAAGGTGCTGATCGGCTGCCAGCCGAGGGAAAAAGATATCCCGATCTTCTCCAAAAAAAGTCGAGAATAGACAAAGGATTGCTCCCTCATGATCGGTTACGAAGTACCGCTTGACATCATTGGGTGCGGCTAGCGGTTGCCGTTTGATCAGCCGCTGGCGGAAACTATGCAAGAGACTCCCATCCGAAAATGCGACATTGGCAAATCGAGCGCTGGAAACGGCTGTCTTGCCATACCGCAACAGAAACATTTCCATGATCCGCTTCGATGCACCCATCATGCTGACTGGATTCGTTGCTTTGTCCGTCGAAACGCAAAAATACTTTTTGGCACCGCATTCATTCGCGAACTCAAGGGTTCGCTTGGTCAAAAAAATGTTGGTCTTGATCAACCGCATCAGCGTATAAGCGTCCTTTTCACTGCGAACATGTTTGAGAGCTGAAAAATTCAGGACGTAATCGGGGGCTGGAATCGAGCTGCACAGCGCGTCGAATTCTGGGGACAACGCATCCAGACAATAGGTATTGAATTCGCCGGTAATGTAACCAACACTGCTACGCAAATGCCTGACGAGTTCTGCAAGGTTGTTTTCCGAAATATCGACGGCCGTCAGTTGTACCGGATTCCGAGCAAATATCTCGCAAATAACAGCACTTCCAATGGAGCCCGCAGAACCAATCACCAGAAACGTCGAGTTCGAAATGATTTCGGCGAGTCGTGCTTCATGTTTCTCCAGGTCCGATGTGAAGAGTCGGTTTTCCCGGCCAATGATCCTCAGGATTTCATTCATGGGTCTTGCTGATCCGGCTGGCATTAGAAGAAATCCGAGTCGCAGGCGTGCCAACGACAGTCGTGTTGTCAGGAACATCCCTGATTACCGTGGCTCCGGCACCAATTAAGACACCTGAACCAATGCGGATATTCTGAATGATCCGGGCACCTGTCCCCATGTGACAAAGTTCACCAATTTGGACCCCACCACTCAACGTAGCACCCGGTCCAATGTGGCAACAGGCACCGATCACACAATCGTGGTCAACTGAGGCATGGGTATTGATAATTGAACTGTCACCGATTCGGGCGGACGTTTGTATCACCGCTCCGGCCATGACCTGAACACCAGACTCGATCGCAGCAGTCGAGGAAATGGTGGCCGAAGGATGGATGAGAGTGCGAAACGCAAATCCTGCATTTTTCCATCGGAGGGCCACACGATGTCTGAGTTCCGGAATTCCGATTGATCCCAATCCGTTGACCAGTTCGATGCTGTCTGGGGAATGGTTGCCAATCATCACGTCGCCACCGGCGACCAAAATGCCAAGTACAGACTGGCCAAACCGAGCGGGGTCGACGTCGGTACAAAACAGGATTTCATTTCCAATTGATTGAAGCGCATCCACAAGCACTTTGGCGTGTCCGCCAGATCCAATAATGATTACCGGTTTGGTCGTGTTCACACTCTGCTCAGGTTCGGGGTGCTGGGGAGATTAAGGATTCGTTGGCCCAAATCCAGGGAGTTGGACAGGTCCGTCCGTGGACAGTCTTTGAACATTTCCAGGCCATGAAGGAGTTCCCAGGCTGGACGCGCAAAGATTCCAGCCCGATGTAGTGATTCAACGATGTCATTCAGTTGCCAGGCCAAATTCCGGTCCAAGACAACTGCGTTCAGCCAATAATTGCTTCGACAGTCTTTTGGTTCCACAAAAATTCCACATCCGCTCACCCCTGTAAATGCGGCAATATACCGCTCGGCAATCGCCCGTTTACTGGCGATCAATGGCTCAATATCTTCGAGTTGGGAACAACCGAGCGCCGCATTGATGTTGGGCATGCGGTAGTTGTAGGCGACAACGTCATGAATATAGCGAAACGGATGTGGCGTCTTTCCAGTCGTTGTCAGGTGTTTCGCCCGGTTTGCCAATTCCTCGTCGTTTGTCAGAATCGCTCCGCCACCGCCAGTCGTGATCGTCTTGTTTCCGTTAAAACTGACAATGCCGATGTCGCTTAATACCCCTGTGTGCTGCCCCTTGTAAAATGAGCCAATGGACTCGGCCGCGTCTTCGATAAATTTCAAATTGTACTTTTGACATACAAGTTTGATTTCATCGATGGCAAACGGGTGGCCGAAAGTGTGCATTCCAATCAGTCCTCGAATTGGATTTCCTGTTTTTCGGTTAATGCAGACGCCAGCCTCGAAATCGGCAATTTCATCAAGGTAGTCTCCCAATTTTACCGGATCGACACCAAGTGTCAGGGGACTGACATCGATGAAGTGGGGGATTGCATTGCAATACGCCACTGAGTTGGCGGTCGCAACAAACGTTAATGAGGGAATCAGAACTTCGTCGCCCTGCCTGACACCGCATAAAAGTTGGGCCACGTGCAGGGCCGCCGTTCCATTAACAACAGCGATCGCGCGCCTTGCACCAGTATACTCCGCTAGGTCCTCCTCAAACCGGTCAACAAATTTTCCAACTGATGAGACCCAGCCTGTTCTGACGCATTGGGTTACATAAGTTTCCGCGTTAGCCCCAAAAACTGGATTATGTAATGGCAGTTCAGCCTCGGGTTGCCGCATGACATCACGTACCAGTCGGCAGACCAATTCAGTATTGATTGCTGCAGACTCCATCATCTAAGAGCCAGTGTCAATTCATCACGGTTAATTTGGAAACCGATCAGTCCATGTTGCCGTTGCACTGCAAGATGCCTTGGAAACTCAAACCAAAGGCTACTTGGCCGAACTAAATACAGTTTTCGGTCAATGACTAAGTTCACTCCAGACGACACGTGATTTCTTCCTGGGAAATCCGCGAAAGTCCAATTCAAGTTCAAACAACAATCGTTCACAAAAATTGGCTTAGCGTTTCCTTAATTTGCGATAAATGAAATTCCTGGCATAAAATCCGTATTTGCCTGCCGCCTCCCTGATCGATGACATTGGTGCCTGTGCTTTCTGTCCCGATTTGTTTTCTCGTTGCGCATTCCATGTACTTGTAACATGGTCGTACAACCCAATATCCAGTTCATTTTGTTGAAGTATGAATTGTTTGACCTCCTGATCCTGCAACAATTTCTCTTTCAAACCATTGTTGCGGGCAACCATTGCCAGTTTCTTGTAAGAGGTATCCATGGTGGTCGTGACGTTTTGACTTAGCAATGAAAGGGATTCATCAAACTTTTCCACAAGCCCAACAAATTTGAATTTGTCGGAAAGGATTTGTTTGGCTGCTTCCAAATCCTCAACACCTGCTATCCATTTCACCTGCCAGTTTGAACGTTGATACTTTTTGCCCCACGAAATGATGTCCAAATTATACTCAGCAACATTGGACGTCTGCTGGTGCACGTACTGCGAAACAAAACGATGTACGGGATCACGCAGGAACGTAATCCATTCGAATTCCGACTCCCAATGTCCAAAGTCGATGAATGCCTTTAAGGGATGACCACTGATACCTGACGGAAGCCGTCCACGGGCAAAATCTTTTTCGAAATCACTCTTCAGATAAGTCGAACCGCTTCTTGGAATGACAGAAATCAATTTGTATCCCAAACTTTTCCTGAGTATTCCATTAAGTGTCGTTCCGGCGGTTTTGGGAATATGGGAAAAAACAATCATGGGACTAATTGTCGGCGTTTCGCCGAATCTAACATTTCATGAAACTCATGGGTTGATCGCTTCCACAAACACGCTTTCGGGATATCGCTCTTGCAGATTTAATTCACCGGGATCC
>JBGSXT010000049.1:0-2129 GCA_041751295.1 Mariniblastus sp. | reverse complement strand
CGAAGCGAGAGTTCAATTCGAACGGGCCGTCAACTCGTCTCACCAGGTGATCGAATTCTATCCGACCTATTCGGGCAGTTTCATCAGTTTAGCGCGAGCCCATCTCGGTTTGTCTACAATTTTTTCCAGCGCCGGGGATTTTGAAATGGCTGCTGTGGAATCGGGTTTGGCCGTCGAAGCAGCGGCCGCGGCATACGATCTTTCGCCGGAAGCACACCAAGTTCAGATGATTCGCCTGGCCATTCAACTCGCACATGCCGCCGCGCTCAGAAAAAGTGGCGACCTGGAATCAGCGGAATCAGCCTACCTACTCTGTATCGAATTCAGTCAGGAACGATTCGAGCGTATTCCTTCCATTGAGAATCGGGTTCGATGGGCGACCAACCACTACCGACTGGCGATGCTGCAGACCACGATGAAAAAAACCACACAGGCGATCGGGCAGTATCAACAGGCGATTGCCCTGCTCGAATCCGCTCCGCCGGAGGAACAGAATCAATCGCTGCTTACAAACCTGTTGTCGACTTTACGTCGGGAATCGGCAACCCTTTCGGCATCCGAACATTGATTGTCCCGTTGGTCGCTGCCAAACGCTTATTGCGCAAAGCCGCTGACCACTCGATACCTATTCCCCTCCAAAACATCAGATCAACTATCCCTCACCACCGAACCCGTTTCGGTGGAAGGATGACTGACCGGCTACAATCATATCTCACGCCGATTCCCGAAGGGAGCGACGGATGGCGTCCCGATCGTAAGGCCCCACTGTACCCGCATAAAAACTGTAATCCAACACGGCCTTCATCTGATGACAATAAGCGATGTTATTCATCAGCGACAATCCAACCTCCAGCGGCGAGTCCGAGATGCAGCAACCCAGAAGAATATGGAGATGATTACTCAATAACCCGATTCTCTCCAGCAACCAGCCATGTTTTGCAGCCGACCGGATGACTGCATCCCGAGTCTGCTGCAGTGACTGGCGATGGACATCGTTCAGCCGATCTAGATTTTCAAAAACGATGTGCAAGTTGTGAATAAACTGACCATGGGCCGTATAGCGAACGGAAGCAAGGTCAACATCTGGATCAATAAACTGGAAACCTTGGATCAGATCCTGGACGCGAGGATCAGCCATCGGATGCTTTTCCGGTTGCCGCCCGATGTATCCTTGCGTTCGGTCCAGATTGACCTCACCAACGCTGACGATCCGATAGTTGCGGCGGAACGCCTTGGGAATTTCAGCCCGGATTTCATGCTGCAGCCGCCCTTTGATTGACCTGATAATCTGCGCCGGTAAAACTGCCGGCGCAGTACTGAGCATGAATTGGTGAGTCGTTATGTCGATTACCCGGTGTTCGAGAATCCGGACATCGTCCTTTTGCGCAGCCGCCATCAAAGGTTCCAGCCAGATGTTGGGCGGCGGCAGTGGATTGTTGGCAAAAACAGACAACGACCAGCTCAATTGCCAGGCGACCTTCGTTTCTGCGGCGATGTAAAGTGGCGTGAGAACAGACATGGCTGAATGACTGACTGCTGCGGATGAAACGCGATCATTATTATGCTCGCGTGAGAAGAGTAGCTAGTCAATCATGCTTCCACCGAAACGGGTTCGGTGGTGAGCTTTCGTTGTCGTACTCAGTTGTTGGCTGTAGCCAGTCAATCATGCTTCCACCGAAACGGGTTCGGTGGTGAGCTGTGGTTGGGGTGCGGGGTTGTTGGCTACAACCCCCCGCAAGCAAATCCCCTCCCCAACATCCGATCAAGAACCCCTCGCCACCGACGCGGGCTCAATTCAGCTCCAGCCACTGTTCTTCGGCGACAGCGAGCTGAGCGCCAACGGCTTCGATTTGCTGGTGCAACTGCATGGCTGCGTCCGGATCGGTCATCGTCAACATCTGCTGCTCGAGGTCTTTTTTCTCGTCGTCCAATCGGGCGATTTTTCTTTCAACTGATTTAATCGTTTTCTTCAAGGAACGCTGTTCGCTTTGACTGACGACCCTCTTGCCTTTCGAGAATTTTTCCGGCGGCGGTCCGCTGACGGTTCTCGAATTTTTCAATTCCCGTTCGCCGTCTTCGATTTCGCGATTGATGTAATACAGGTACGCTTCGTAGTCTCCCAAATAGTT
>JBGSXT010000048.1:0-2167 GCA_041751295.1 Mariniblastus sp. | reverse complement strand
TTGAGCTGTTTCAGCAGATCTCTGGTCACGGGAATATCACCAGCAAACTGGGCGATGTATACGTAAACCATCCTTTCATTAACCACCAACCCTTCCTCTTCAGCGCGCTTGGCCAGCAGATAGCGGTTCATCATTTGTTCGTCCAAATTGTTGGAGTTCGGTTTTTCCCCAGGACGAATGATGGGGGCAATTCGTTGAGCGAAGACCGGGACAGATTTTCCGTCGTTCTGGTTGATGGCGTTCTGTTCCAATTGGTTCAGCAACCGCAGCGCGTCAAAATGGCGCTGCCGCATCTCAGCCAGGTCATTCCGTTTGAATTCACCCTGAGCCCACTCGGCAACGACTTCGTTACTTTCCTCGCCGCGACGAACCAGATCACCGGGATTGAGCCCGGATAATACGGACCCCAATCCAAAGATCGCCATCAGCATGACGCCAAATACGACGATCAGGACCTGGGAGTGTTTTCTAAACCAGCGAATGGGGCTTGCCATTGGTCGCTTTCTCTAAAATTCAGACTATTCAATCACAATAAAAAACCGTTGATTACGCTGTCGAGCATGCAAACGTCACCGCCTGGATGTTCGTTCGTGCAAACTGGGGCCTTGACAAACGGATGCGTCAGCGACTAATCCTTTTCGCATCAGCGAGGTGTATGCAATACGACATTAACGCAGGTTACACCGGAAACTTTCAGTAAATTTATCGGCGAATTGAACGATTTACAATGCCAATGAAGAAGACATTGATCATTGCGGAAAAGCCAAGCGTCGCGGCAGATCTGGCTCGCGTTTTGGGCAAATTGCCTGACATTGGCAAATTCGAAAAAAAGAAAGACTATTTCGAAAACGAAAATGCCTATGTTTCTTCGGCGATTGGACATTTGGTTGAATTGAAGATGCCGGAAGGCCCCAACGGCAAAAAGCTCCCCTGGGGAATGAAGTATTTGCCGATCATCCCGCCCCGATTCGAGTTGCAGCCGATTGAAAAGTCTGCCGCCAGGTTCAAATTGCTGGAGCGGCTGCTGAAGAAGAACGATATCGACACTGTCGTCAATGCCTGCGACGCGGGACGGGAAGGGGAGCTGATCTTTCGATATTTGCTGCAAATGGTCGATTTGGATCGGCAGTTGACCGTGAAACGGATGTGGATGCAGTCGATGACGGACAATTCGATCATCGAAGCTTGGAACAGTTTGCGGTCGGATCGGGAGATGGTCCCGTTGGCTGATGCCGCGTTGTGTCGTTCGGAAAGTGATTGGCTGATCGGCTTGAACGGAACCCGCGCGCTAACGGCATTCAACTCCCGCAACGGAGGGTTCAATGTGACCACGGCAGGCCGCGTGCAAACCCCGACGCTGGCAATTCTGGCGGAACGTGAGCTGGAAATACGGGCATTCAAACCGGAATCCTATTGGGAAGTTCACGCCGAGTTCGGGATCGCTAAGGGCGAATATTCGGGTCGCTGGTTTCGCGAGGATTTTGCGAAACAGGAGGACCAGCCGCACGCCCGGGCCGAACGGATCTGGACGAAGGACGATGCCCAGAAAATCGTGGACCGTTGTCGCGACAAAACGGGGCGCATTGACGAAACCAGGAAACCACAAAAACAGCTGCCCCCGATGCTGTTCGACTTGACCAGTTTGCAACGGGAAGCGGGCAACAAACATGGGTTCAGTGCCCAGCGGACTCTGCAGCTCGCTCAGGCCTGCTACGACCGTTACAAATTGCTGACCTATCCTCGAACTGATTCGAAATATCTGCCGGAAGATTATGTCAAGACCGTCAAACAGACGATCGCCGGTTTTGCCAAACAGAAATCGGGCGAATCGTTCCCGGCAGTCTTTTCCAAATGTGCCAATTGGATACTGGACAACGATCGTGTGACCCCGTCAAAACGAATTTTCGATTCTTCCAAAGTCAGCGACCACTTTGCGATCATTCCGACGGGTGTCGCTCCTCCGGCCAAACTGGACGACGGCGCTCAAAAATTGTTCCATTTAGTGGTCCGCAGGTTTCTGGCCATTTTCTATCCCGCTGCCGAATTTGAACTGACGCGTCGAATCACCCGAGTTACGGACGACGCATTTTTGACGACGGGCAAAGTCTTGGTCCATCCGGGTTACCTGGAAGTCTATGGTCGGACGGCAGGCAGCCGCGGTGACAAA
>JBGSXT010000047.1:0-2892 GCA_041751295.1 Mariniblastus sp. | reverse complement strand
CCCAGGTGTCCGGCCAGTTGTGCCGTTCGCAGAATCATCAGTTCCTGCGAACGGTTGGAAACGAAGCCCTTGAACCAGACAGTCCCTTTGTCAACACGCATGTCGACATTGAATCCGAATAGATTGCCACGCTGTTTTTCCTGTAGCAATTTGGACTTGATGAATTCAGCGATTTGCTGATCGTCGGCGGACGACGTGGATGGTACGGCAGTGGCAATCGCGAGTACGATGCCCAGCATTAAAACTCGCATTTGATCCCTCCTGAATCACTGGTCGATTTCCTTGTCGGACTCGTCCATAAACGACGGGTCGTGAGCCGACAATTCGATCTGTTGCTTAATTGTTGTTAACATTCTGCGGCACCGGTTTCTGGTTGACGGCCAAAATCGGTGCGACGGTGCGAGGACGATTGCGAACGGACAGATTCTCCCAACGGGATTGTTGCTGTCCATCGAATCAAGCGAGAAGCCCCCCTCGCCGGTTCCATGAAAAGAACCCGATGTTTTCTTCGACCAGTTATCGCGATGACTAATACGTTTTTTCCGATTTTAACAATCTTCGGGGGAATTCGTCGGATTACGATTATCAGACCCAATTCCCGCTAGCTCGAGATTGTCAATTTGTAACGGTCAGGCAATCAATGCAGAACGCCGTACTGAACACATCAAAGCAGGGCACATGGTTACAAGCACGACGCGCCAGCGAGTGAGCCAGTTATGGCGCGATCTAATGGCGCGATCCAATGGCGCGATCCACTCGCTGGCGCGTCGTGCTTGTATTTACCGCTCGCGGCATACCTGCGGAGTATGAACGGACTGCGATTCAGGCGGCTTGGTGACGGGTGCGAGCCAGTGCTTCGTCGAGCTTTTGCATGCCGTAGCGAACCACGAACTGATCGCCGAACACGCCATTGACTGCACTGCGAAATGACTCCCGTAATCGTTCGGACTGTCTTTCCGAATGACCGATATGTTGCAACTTGTCGAGATCAATGACCCACATTTTTCCCGTCGCGTCGACGATGAAATTTGCCGGGTGCCCGTCACTCAAACTCACACCCAGCCGGGCATGAACCTGCCAGATATCCGCCAATTGTGCGATGTAACGGCGCAGCAGTCGCTGGTTCTTCAAGCCAGTTGCCAGATCTTTCAGTGTCCGGCCTTCCACGTATTGGTACACGTACCAGGAATTACCCCGCAGAGGCCCAAAACGATCCTCCACATAGGCGACAGGTCGCGGCGTCGGATATCCGTTGTCGATCAAAAACCACGTATCATCCCAACAACGCTGGGCTCTTGAGCGCGAGAAGAACTGTTTGAATTGATGTCGCCTACTCCGCTCCAAATGCCGTTTGATCACGTAGTTTTCTTCGCCAGTCACCCATTTCACCGTCGTTCGAACGCAGCGTTTCTGGACCAGCCGGTCACCGCCGTCAATCAGTTGATCTGGCTCCCGCCAGAGAGTTTCAATCAATTCCAGATGGGCGTTCGGTTCGTAAACCATTGCCTTCAGAAATGTTTTCTTGTCGATGAAACGTTCCATGGTATTTTCTGGCTCGTTACAGACTCAAACAGCGATCAGGGTTGGGCTCGATACGCAATTTTTCCATCAACGATCGTGTACAGGATCCGGGTCTGCGGAATTTCCGAGTCCTCACAATCCAACAGATCTTTGGACAGAACAACAATGTCTGCCAGTTTTCCAGGGACCAGTGAACCTTTGGTCGATTCTTCGAACGCCGCGTAGGCACAATCAATTGTATAGGAACGCAAGGCCTGCATTCGTGTCAGGCATTGTTCGGGAAAAAAAGTCATGTCGTCATTCAAACGGCGGGTCACACTGGCATAAAATGATGCCAGGGGGTCGATCGATTCGACAGGTGCATCCGTCCCGTTAGTCACAATCGCCCCCGAATCGATCAGCGATTTCCAGACGTAAGCACCTTCTCCCGAACGTCGATGCCCCAGTCTGGTCGGAACAAAAATCGCATCCGACGTGCAATGAACAGCCTGCATGGATGCGATCACTCCCAACCCACCGAATCGGGAAATATCGTCCGGATTCAGATGTTGCGCGTGCTCGATTCGCCATCGTCGCGGCAGGCTGGCCGGGAATTCCTCGAACAACTTTTCGTAAATATCCAATACTTCCCGGTTTGCCCGATCGCCAATCGCATGTACGCAAACCTGATAGTCATTCTTGATCGCCAGCCGTGCCGTTTGGGTCACGGATTCGATCGTGGCCGTGTTCAACCCGGAACTCGACGATAGATCGGTATAAGGGGACAGCAACCAGGCTCCGTGCGGGCCGAGCGCTCCATCGATCGAACGCTTCACCGCCCGGACAGTAAGAAATTCGTTGGCGTAGCCAATCAATTTATTAACAGGTAACAATTGCTCCAGCCGATCGTTGGAATCGCGGATCATGACCCACAGCCGCACGCCGAGCTTTCCGTCAACCGCCGCAGCTTTTAAGAATTCGAGTTCGGCAAAACTGGTACCTGCATCCTGAAAACTGGTGATCCCGTGTCGCAAACATTCCTGCGACGCCAATTCAATCGCGCGTCGCGTGTTTTCCAACCGCTTTCCAGCCGAGCCGCGGGCTTCATCACGGGCCTGAGCCATGGAAATCAAGCCGGCTGCCGTCTCGCGAAAAACGCCGGTGGCGTGGCCATCTTGATCGCGCAGTATTTCGCCTCCAGCCGGATTTTCGGTTTCGTCCGAAACGCCCGCCAATCGCATGGCATACTCATTGGCCAGACTCATGTGACCGCTGGCGTGGGTCAGCACGACTGGGTGATTGGGCGTCAATTCACTTAATGAGGTCACCACCGGATAGCCATCCACATTCGGCTCGGGCGGCTGCTTCCACTTCGATTGATGCCAGCCGCGT
>JBGSXT010000046.1:0-17001 GCA_041751295.1 Mariniblastus sp. | reverse complement strand
CCAATATTTCGCGTAACTTTTCCGCCCGCTGATCCCAGGAGGGTGGATTGACATCTTCCAAATCGACGCCATGTCGTTTGGCAATCTCGAATAGTCGTTTTTCTGCAGCCACGGCCATCTTAAATCCGTAGGTAAAACTGGAGGCTGTATGACCTTCGATATTTGGTGCATCGAACGCCGCATTTCCCGCTACACAGATTTTAGGCTCGGAATCCGGATTTGAGTACGTGCCTTTTGCCAAACAATTAATCAGAACAATCCAACGGGAATCCCGATTTTAAGTGGTCAGCTCAAAATCCTTCCAAACAAAAAGTGATGCAGCGCGCCTGTTTCGCCGCGACCGGTGGCCGAGTTATTTCACGCGGATCCACACCGACAGCGTGTGGCCGCCGCCAGCCTTGCTTTTAAACTCAGTCGGTCGTTCCGCACCAATACAGGCAATCAAGACGTCGCCTTCGATTTTCGATATTTGTCGCAACGTCTTGCCGGCCAGATGGCCTTCATTGTACGTCACGTCTGATTCTAATGGAGAGTTGGGATCGACCTTCGCAGTCCCTTTCGAGTAAAGCTTACCGCCTGCGGTGACCGTCCACCCATCTACCGTGGTGGTTATTGCTGGTTTTGATTTGACGATATGATCAGCGCGTTTCGCGAAGCGGTGCAATTGGCCCGGCTTTCCAAAGCCAATATGGATTGGTTTCCCAAGGATTTTGGAACAGTTTGCGCGGTCGACCGGACAATCGGATTCCGAGAATTGGTAAGGGGACAATCTACTTTCACATAAAAGTAAAAGGTCCCCTGTACGCCCTTTCACGGTGTGGTCGAAATTGCCACCAGGCCAGGTTCAACAGTCGGGGTCGGCTAGTTTTCGTAAGTTTCGTGGGCTGTATCGACTGCTGTTGATTCTGAATTCCCTGGCATACCGATGCCACTGGAGGCATCTTGGTTGGCGATTCGCTGAAATCGGGACCGGACTTCGCCATCGATCCTGTTTCGGGATTGTTGGTGTTCCGGGATGACAACTCCGCAACTGACACAATATTGTACGGCCTGGTCGATGGTGATATCCAGATCAATGGTTTCACTTTTTGGCACCATGATTGTAAATCCCGTTGCGGGCATCGGACTGGTCGGCATCAACACTGCCAGAATCGGTTCACCCGTTACCTCTTTGATCTGACTCATGCCCTCGCCGGTCACAAATCCCATCGACCAGATCCCGCGCCGCGGGTACTCCACCGCGACAATTCGGGTGAATGTCATTTCGTTTTCGTTGAATGCGAAATCGGTGACCTGTTTCACGGCCGAATACACGTTCCGAATGATCGGCAGCCGGGTGATCAGGTTTTCGAAATAATGCAGGAAAAACCGGCCGATTCCGGCAGCCATCAATTTTCCCATTAGATACAGCAGGGTAAGAAACAGCGCGAGGAAGGCGGGAATGACGAGATGTCGTTTCAAATATTCGGTTTTTACATATTGGCGATAGTAGTCGTTGGCGGTTTTCAGGGGTTCAACAGACGAGTTTTCTTCCGCGATCTGATAAACCCGTGTAGGAATCCATTTGCCCGGGCCAATTCGGGTTAACGCACTGCCGTCGGGAGCGTCGTCCGGACCCCGGTAAACTTCCTCATGATAGTACGCGATGGTCGCAGTCAATGCAGATTCAACCGGAGTCAACACATACTGCTCGATCACGTTCCAGGCCCAGAGGAACAAAATGATTGTCAACAAGGGGGGCAAAATGATTGCCAGTCCGCGCAACGTTGCCGTGCGAAAAGGACGGAACGAGCGCGCCAGCCAGCTGGAGGATTTCGCGGAAGACCGCGTCCCTTGGACCTGAGTTGGATCGGAATCGTTTTGCATGGTTTGTCTAAAAGGGGTAATTGCAAGTTTGTTGGGTACCTATGTCGCTGGCCAAATTCCCTGAAGCTACAACATATCGAGAACCTAATTGATGCCCATACCTCTGGCGATTACCGCCACGTAAACCTCGGCCGCTCCTGCTTGCCACAATACTTGAGCACATTCGCCGATGGTCGCGCCGGTTTTCATGACATCATCGATCAACAATACCCGCAGTCCTCGCAGAGGAAATCGGCTGTTAACTGCAAACACTCCGCGAACATTCAAGATTCGCTGGGCAGGTCGCAACATTGACTGTTTTCCTGCATAACGATTGCATTTCAAAATCCGATTCGATTTCGGAATCTGCGTGACGCGACAAAACCCGTCGGCGACGACATCAGCAACATGCAGGCCCCTGCGGCTGAGACGTCGTCGCCAATGGGAGGGGACGGGAACGACCCAGTCCATGTTATCAGGCAGGTCGAATTTGTCGAACAAGCTGCCCAGTACCATTCCCATTTGAATCGCTTTGACATCGTTCAGATCCCTTTTGATTTCAATGATCGTTTCTCGCAGCGAATCATGATAATTGCCGATGGAAATCACCCGCTCAATTTTTAATTTCCAACTGCGACAGCTTCGACAACGATCTTTGAACGGGTTGTTGAAGTTCAGTACGGCACCACAGAAATGGCATCGATCGACCAGATTTCCAGTTATTTCATAAAAGCAGTCGTCGCATATTTGCAGTTCGCCACCGGAAATTTGCTCAGAAACCTCGATTTGTGAACGGCTGACCAATCGATCGTTACAAACGCAGCACTTACCTTCAAAGAGAAAATTGACGAATTGCTGTTTCAAGCGAGACAGTGACATGGTGACATCTGAATGAAGCGTCTGATCCACGGGCACAACTTACTTTCAACACTCGGCAATATCTTATGAAATTGCCATTAGATAGATACTGGTAGCAGACTTCCAGCAGCTGTCGAGCGAGCTGCCACTCGCCTGACAATCCAACTAAATGTCGCAGCGATTTTCGGAAATCAATTTGCTGTCGGCTGATTCAACGGGATTTGCTAGTATGTCGAATCCATTCAACCTTGAGGCGACAGGCGATAGCATCGGAAACGGATGACGATTGTTGATCGATACATACTGGCCCAATTCTTCAAAATCTTCCTGGTTTGCTTCATTAGCATGGCCGGTTTGTTCGTCGTTATTCACGTCTTTACCAATCTGGATGAGGTGATCGAAATTGCCGGAACCCGGATCGGCATACAAAACCTTGCGTTTGATTTCTATGGTCCGAGGGTCCTGGATTTTTTTAATCGAATGGCCGGCGTGCTAATCCTGGTCGCAGCCGTCTTTGCCATTTCAATGATGCAACGCCGTCAGGAAACAACGGCAACGGAGGCAGCCGGGATTACCAAAGGCCGATTGATACGGCCAGTCATTCTGGCTGCGCTGCTGGTCATTGTGGCTGCGATTATCTGCCGCGAGCTGTATATCCCGAAATACAAATCGACACTGGTTCGAAGTCTCACGAACTGGACTTCCGCAGGGGCTGTTCCCATGAATTATCAAAAGGACTTCGCGACCGGAATTCTGATTCAGGGAGAGGAACTGGTCATCAGCGAAAATAGAATTACGAAAGTGCAATTGAAGCTGCCACCCCAGATCAGCCCGAACTTTCTGGAAGTGCAGGCAGAAAACGGAATTGTCACTGAACCGACCGATACGCTGCCCGCCGGATTGAAGTTGCTGGATATTGACGTATCGAAAAGTTTTGCAAATACCAAGAACATCATGGTCAATGACCAAATTGTGGTTTACACGCCGTGCGACAATGCCTGGCTTGAACCGGACCAATTGTTTGTCGTTTGTAATCTGGATGTTCAGGAGCTGGCCTATGGCAACCAGCTGGCCCGGTTCAGCTCGTTGAGCGAAATGATTGAATCGCTCAAAAAACCTGGTCGCCGATTTTCATTGGCAGACCAGGTGTCAATTCATCAGCGCATCCTCAAGCCGATCGTCGAATTCACCCTCGTCCTGATCGGATTGCCGTTGGTCATTTGCAATCCCAATCGAAATATCTTTGTTGCTGCGGCACTATGCACGCTGATCGTTGTCGGCATCGAGATGACATCGCTGGCCAGCCATGCAATGGGCTCGTATCGTTTGATTCGTCCGGCGGCGCTGGCCGCCTGGTTGCCGGTAATTATTTTTCTCCCTTTTTCCGCTTTTTCAGTTCGCAAACTTTTCGATTGACAGGCAGAGACGCAATTCCTCCAACAGCTGATTTGTGGCAGCCGCAATGAATTGGGGATCGTTCCAGTCGAATGGCCGTCCGCTGACATGCCGCATCGGTGCCCCCGCTTCTGATAGTATCAACGACCCGGCAGCCAGGTCCCAGATTTTGGCGGACGCCGCCCAATAGGCATCCAGTCTGCCGCAGGCGACGTAACATAAATTGAGCGCAGCCGAACCCAGTCGCCGAATCGTGGCACGGGAGTCAACCAGCAGGTTGACCAGCTGCTTGAGTTCCTCGGAATCACGGGCAAGGTGATTCGGCAAGCTGACTGCTACCAATGCACCGTTGCCAGAAGTCGCTCCGCTGGCGTTGATCGGCACATTGTTCAGTTCCGCGCCTCCTCCTAATACGGCGGTATAAGTTTCGTCCAGTATCGGGTCGCGAACGCAGCCAACCACGATCTGGCTGCGGTATCGCAGGGCGATCGAAACACTGAATGAACGCAATTGATGGATGTAGTTTGTGGTGCCATCGAGCGGGTCGACGATCCAGCAGAATTCCTTGGTCGCCTTGGATGAGTGAGGTATTCGACCGCTCGATTCTTCTCCCAGAAAGTCGTGATCCGGAAATTCGTTCTCGATCATTCGACGAATAAGCGATTGGGATTCAATGTCCGCCTGGGTGACAAAATCTTTTGGATTTTTTTCCTGGATTGTGACTTTACCCATTTTCTCGACCAGCAAGTCGCCTGATTCCTCTGCTGCCATTCGGGCCAGCCGCAAAAAAGTCGTGATTTGATCGGTTTTTAGCAATGTTGGCATGATTTTTGGCCTGTTTGAGTGAATTTAGTGTCGACCACGTCGCTCGAAAGAAAAGTCGGACCGTCGCCGATTTACGAACAGGCGGCCCCATCCGGGAAAGCTTTTTATCTGAGCGATGATTCGTCAAGTTTCAAAACTCTAGACTTCTCGGTCGCATCGGTTATACTTATGGCAGTCTGTGTGCTATCGTACCCTCCGGGTTCGAACTCCGGGTTCGTTAACACAGGCATTATTTTTGGCCTCTTCTCTGTTCCGGCCCCATCGACCTGCTTTTGCGATCGGTGGGGTTTTTTAGTGGCGAACCTCAGATTCTTACTTGCGGTTCCGAGCTTGGCACTGCATCGGCAACAATTATTGCCACAATTATTGCCGTGTCGCCTGAAAAGTTTCCAGAGTCGGTTTCTTGGTCAGGACGAATCAAAATGGCGTTGACCCTAGATTACAAGAACAGTCTCGAAATGGCTTTGCCAAAGGATTCTGAACTTTTTTAGAAGGCATCGGCCGGAGGATTACAGAAATAGAGTCGATGTGCGGTCAAAGAGTTTTTTGGACTTCCGGCTAACAGACCCTTTGTAGAAAACGAACATCATTTCCATAATGCGCATAAAGTTGTTGGCGGGTGCGTTTTGCCTGCCTTGTTCGCTGACGAGTTTTGACATGCCGCGAACATCAATTACTCAATCTGCAGCGAATCCTGTTGGCCGACCTGAAATAAATGATTTCGTTAGAAATTCTCGCTCAAAATCCAAGTGTTACCAATTGGTTGACACCCGTTTGGCTGTTGTCCGTCGGCATTTCGGCTGGCTTGCTGCTGGTGTTGATTTCGCTGTTGAAGATCTGGTTCTTGTCGCGATTTAACCTGATTAATTCAATCGCCGACGGACCATTGAGTTTTTTTGCCGGAGCCCTGTTGTCGCTGTTTTACTTGGCGATTGCCGTCACGTTTTTTTTGTGGGCGTGGCACGATTTTGGATTCTCGCGCGCGGCGAGACAGGAAATCGGTTTGTTTCTCGTATTTGCGATTCCGCTGTCGCTGTTGCTTGGTGTTGGTGGCTGGCGATTGATTACCCGAAAAGGGAGCTCCGAAGTATTCAATCTGGCTCGTGAAGGATTTCTGTACTGGACCAACATTATCTGCCTGGCCATGTTTGCGTTTGCGATCGTGGGCTATGGGTTGGCCATGGTCAACGGATTTGGCATCGTAAAATTCGTAAACGATCCGTATGTCCTATTGAATTCCGCGTCACGATTGCCAGTGGTTGGTCGTACTGTCATCAAACAGGAAATACCGCCGACAGCGAACAAGATCGGCGGAACGGAACTGGAAGTGTCTTTTTTTGGGGAAGAAGTCCGTGTTGTTTCAATTCAAACCGATCAGCCGTTGGAAATCGCAACCGAACCGATCAGTAAAGACCTGCCGCCGGAGCGGATTTACAGTGTATCGGCCAATTCCGACACGCAACTGTTCCTGCGTCAAGCCGATGGCAGCGGACAAATTCCAAATGGCAAGGTTGAGCGACTGTTTGTCGTCAACATTGGCAACAGCCCAGCAAATTTTTCGTTCGGCTACGCAACTCTGCCCGTGCATCCGGAGGTCTGGCTGATTCCATGGGCTGCGTTTTTCGTCTTGATGCTGTACTTGGCATATCTGATCACAGCCGTTTCATTTCCGAAAATGTTTGCAATTGCATTTTCAACTTTCAAAACGGAAATCAACCAGCCGCTCTTTACTGTCATCCTGGCGGTTGGATTGTTTCTGATCCTGGTTTTCATCTATGTGCCATACAACACGTTTGGCGAAGATATCAAAATGTACAAGGATTCCGGGCTGACCCTGATTCGTGTGTTGGCGATCTTCATGGCGGTGTGGGCTGCCAGCAAATCAGTTGCCGAAGAAATCGAAGGCCGCACAGCACTGACTGTGCTATCCAAGCCCGTCGGTCGACGACAATTTATCCTCGGCAAATTCGGCGGTATCGGTTTGATGATCGGATTGCTGTTTCTAGTGTTGGGGATCTGGTTCATTATCTGGACAGCCTATAAACCCATTTACGATGGCAAAGAATCGGTTTCCGGTTTAATCGAATGGGAGGAATCGTTTGCCCATGCGATCGGGCTGATCCCGGCCATTTTTCTGGCGTTCATGGAAGTTCTGATCTTTGCGGCCGTCAGCGTCGCGATTTCAACCCGAATGGGAATTCTGCCCAATTTCCTGATCTGTTTTGCGATCTATGTCCTCGGACATCTGACGCCGTTAATTGTTCAATCTTCCTATGGCGAATTTGAAATCGTTCACACCTTCGGAAATTTGATTGCAATCATATTTCCGGTTCTAAACCATTTTGACGTACAGGCTGCGATCAACACCAACCAGCCAGTTCCGTTAATCTATGTCGGCTGGTCCGTAATCTACTGTGTTCTGTACGGCACGATCGCCATGTTGATTGCTTTCCTGCTGTTCGAAGACCGCGATCTGGCTTAACGCCAGATGCCAACAGTGTCCTAAGTTCTTGTTTTGCCCGATTGCTAAGTCGATTGGCAATCGATAAATGCTGGTTACTGGTTAGGGCGAATTGCTAATTCGCCCGATACAACACAGGGAATTGCCATTCCGTGCGGGCGACATTCAGAACGAATTGGCAATTCGTTCTATCGGTAAATGAGTTCCAGCCGATCGCATGAGCGGTGATGATTCACTTGGTTTTCCGGATTTGCCACAGGAAATCTTCTTTGTTGGCGATCACTTTCTTTTCGATGAATAGCGCCAGATCGGGGTAGATTTGTGTGGACAGTTCCCGCAACAAGTCAGCATCTGCTTCTGCCGATCTGTAAAAGGCACGAAACAGCGTTTGTTGCGCCCAGCGTGTTTCCTGATCCGGGAATTCGTCGGGAATGGACCGGGATTTTTGCAACGCATTGTAAATGAATTCTCCGTCGGCAGACGATGCTTCATGTCCATCTCCCCACACCAGCAACAAGGGTAGCGCCGATTCTTTGCTGGCGAACAGCGGAGCTTTCAGGCTCGCGGAAATATCCAGCGACTTGAATCGCTTGACCGGAGAAATCAGGATCAGAGCCTTTACGTTTCGACCTTGTTTGACGCCTCCGATCGGCCCCCAGCGCCAGTCCATGATGCACCAATTGGCCGCGTGAATGGACATCTTTCCGCAGGCAATAACGACCAGCATGTCCAGATTCAACTCGCCGGCGTCGTTTTTCTGTTGGAGGAATCGGCGGCAACTTTCGAAGTCCTCGAGCATGCTGGCCAACTCCGGCTTCTTGAATTTCGTTCGGTTAAGTTCCTCGTCGATTCCTTTCACAGTCATGCTCTCGCCATGCCCGCGCAAGTCCGGAACGATCACAGCGTGTCCGTGTTCTTTCTGCAGAAATTCGGCTAGCGGCAACAGATCGGTTCGGTTTCCGTCCCAATCATGAATCAGCATGATTGGAACGGCTTCCTTGCCGCTGGCACCGCCGAACCATTCCGCCTGCAGTTCAACATTGTCTTTGGTTTCGATCAGCACGCGTTCAGGTGCCGGCACGTCAATCTTTTTTGGCTTGGCAGTCAGTTGGGCGCTGGCGTCGCTGACAGCTAACAACGTGACGGCCAAAAAAAATCCAATCGTACATTGACTCGACAAGCGTGTTGTTTTTTCAATCATGTTGTTAAATCTGATTACCAGCCATTGTTGACAAATGTTGGGTTTGGCACTCGTTCCAGACCAAAACAATCGTGGAATTGTCCCATCGCAATCGTAAAATGGAACGGTGCCAGCGTCAAATGCGGATTTCAAATTCATCGATTAATCGGACAGGTTGTGACTTGTCCCGCTGCACCGTTCATGGGAAAATTGGGAAATGATGGAGTGAAGTCGGGATCGAATGCATCGCCATGATCAACCTTGGCCTGAAAAAGCTGCGACGCTGGTGGCAGGTACGCACCGGTCGATATGACACGCCGATAGATGGCGAGGTCCCGTTCTGGGTCGTTAGCCTGTGTATCAACATTTTACTGCTGGGATTGTTGGCCAAACTGATTCTACCTGAAACCGATTTTCGCCGGAAAATGCTCGTAGTTGGGGAACATGAGGAGCTGATTGACGTTGTTCTCGAGGAAACGTTTCCGCCGGAGGTCGAATTTAGCGATCTGAATATCGACGAGCTCAGCACCGAGAGCGACGAGCAACTGGAAATTATTACCGAACGGGATACACCTCTCATCAATATTGCTATTCAGCGTCCCTTGGCGATCGAAGTTCCAACTCACGATTTCGGAGAGCTGACTACCGAATCCAGCTTCGCGGGTGATCCCGTCGAAACGCTTTCAAACGCCGAAACGACAGGCTCGGTGGGCAACACGGTTACCGGAGCCAGCGGGGCGGTGGACCGCCTGACAAAGGAAATTCTGCGATCGCTGGAAGATAATGCAACCATGGTTGTCTGGCTGTTCGATCAATCCGCCAGTTTGACTCGTCAGCGCGCCGAAATCGAAGGCCGGATCGATCGCATCTATCGCGAACTGAATCTGCTTGAATCCGCCAAGGCGGCCGAATTCGAAAAAGATGAAGACCAGCCGCTGTTGACCCACGTTTACGCGTTTGGAAAGCAGGTTTCGCCGGTTCTCAAACGACCGACAAACGACGTCAAACGAATCAAGTCCGCGATTGCCGGAATCGAACGGGATAGCAGCGGCATTGAAAACGTTTTCACAGCCGTCATGCGCTGTGTTAAGGATTTCAGCGATTATCGCCGGATCGATCGCTCTACAGGCCAGCGGAAACGAAATGTCATGCTGATCGTCCTTTGTGATGAAGCAGGTGACGACGGTGATCGAGCTGACGAAGCGATTAAGTCCTGTGAGAAATTTGCCATTCCGGTTTACGTCATCGGTGTTCCGGCACCGTTTGGTCGGGCGGAAACGCGTGTCAAATGGGTTGATCCCGATCCGCAATACGATCAGCGCCCGCAAGTCGCGCTGGTTTCCCAGGGACCGGAATCCGTGATGCCGGAACGACTGAATCTGGACTTCATTGGAGGCGATTTTGAGGATCTGGAAATGATCGATTCCGGATTCGGACCGTACCACCTGACCCGGCTCTGCTACCAGACCGGCGGAATCTATTTCGCCGTCCACCCGAACCGGCGCAAGGGTCGAGTCAGTTTTGCCGAAACGGATGTCTATTCATCCGATTTGCGATATTTCTTTGATCCAGAAGTCATGCGCCGATATCTGCCCGACTACGTTTCAATCAATGAATATCGCACTCGCATCAAGGACAACCGATCGAGAGCCGCACTGGTACAGGCTGCCAGTATTCCCAAAACCGAGCAACTGGTCGTGCCCGCCTTTCGCTTTCCAAAATTGGATGAAGCTGAATTTGTCCGACAAGTCAGCGACGCCCAACGAGCGGCGGCTATTTTGCAACCACGACTCGATCGACTTTATGAGATCCTGATTGAAGGGGAATTGGATCGCGAAAAAGAAGCTTCGCCACGCTGGCAGGCCGGATTCGATCTGGCAATCGGGCGTGTGATTGCCGCGCGACTGCGGGCGAAATCCTACAACGAAATGCTCGCGCTCAGCAAAACCGGCTTGCGATTCGAAGACCCCAACAACAATACATGGGTTCTGAGGCCTTCCCGCAGTCTCAGCGCCACGGGCAGCCAAAACGAAAAACTGGCTGAAAAGGCCAACGAATATCTGACGCGAATCGTCGACGAGCATCCGGACACACCGTGGGCGCTGTTGGCGCAACGTGAATTGTCGACACCGTTCGGATGGAAGTGGAAAGAATCATACACGCCTCCTCCCCCTCCGCCCCAGCCGCAGCCTAACGTCGTCAACAACAACAATCCCAGGAATCCGCAACCGCAACCCAATCGCCAACCGAAAGAATTGCGGCCGATTCCAAAACTGTAGGGCGTTGATTTTCATTGCCTGGTCTTATTTGGACAGCGCCACTTGCGGAATGTCCTGCGAAATCGCAACCCGAAGCGTAAGCGAGGAAATTCGCGTAAGTGCTTTCCTCGCTTACGCTTCAGGTAGCGAATGGGTTCCGAAGTGGCGCTGTCCAATTCGCGCAAGCAGTCTGCTTGCATACTCAACGAGCTCGACAACCGCAGCAAGCTGGCAGCTTGCGCTACGTGCCCCAATTCTGAAACCAAGATGCGACAATGCCCTGCGGCGTTATTTGACAATGCCCTGAGGCATGATTTCATTCACCGCTTTCCCTGACCGGTGTTACTTCTGCTCTGGCTGCGAACCGGAACGGAGCAGGCGGAAATATTCCGAATCCGAACCAATCACGAGCGTGACGTCTTTGCCAAGTGATTTGGAATAACTTTCCAACGTGCGATAGAAGGCGTAGAACTCCTCGTTGCTGCCAAAGGCGTTGTTATAAATTTTTGAAGCCTCGGCGTCGGCGAGTCCCCGGATAATTTCCGCGTCCCGTTCCGCTTCGGACTTGATCTCAGCCAGCAAACGCTCCGTTTCGCCAAGTATTTCCGCCGCTTTGCCCTGTCCTTCGCTACGGAACTGTTCCGCGATCCGTTGCCGTTCGGCAATCATTCGCTGAAACACCTGCTCCTGTACCGACTCGACGTAGTTGATCCGCTTGATCCGAATATCGACCAACTCAATCCCGTATTGAGGCATTTGCTGCTGGGCTGTTTCCAGGATCGACTTGACCAATTGTTCCCGCCCGGATTTCACCTTTTGCAACAAAATCGCTTCGTCCCCTTCACCGGCCATCGCCCGTTCCAAGTCCTCTTGGGATACATTCCAGTCCCGCGATCGAACGATGTCGACCAGCGAACTGGCCGCGATCTTGTCACGAACCACGGAGTCGAGAATATCGCTCAAGCGACTCTGCGCTTTCAATTCGTTTGAAACGCTCTGCAGGAATTTGAGCGGATCAACGATCCGCCAACGGGCTGTGGTGTCGACCGAAATGAACTGTTCCTCAATGGTCGGAACCTGATTCGGGTCTCCGTCCCAGGACAACAGCCGCTTGTCAAATCGGCGGATTTCCTGGATGAAAGGAATTTTGAAGTGCAGTCCCGGATTAACGATTGGCTGGCCGACGGGCGCTCCGAACTGAACAACAATCGCCTGTTCACTTTCATCCACTGTAAACATCGAAGCGTAGCCAGCGATGATGGCGATACCAACCAAAATGGCAATCGCCGGCAGCAAAACATAGCCGCTTCGGGAACCTCTCAATCTAGAAAATTCGCTCATCGCTTGGCTCCACTTGCAGTCGGTGTCGTTCCGGCAGAACCACTGGATTGGCTGTCAAGATTCAGGAAGGGGACCGGACTCATCTGCCCTTCCTCGACCACGATGATCCGACCCAGATTGGGCAGGACTGAATCGAGCATTTCCAGATACAAACGGCGACGGGTCACCTCCGGTGCGTTGCGAAACTCCTCGACGATTGACTGAAACCGGGCCGCTTCACCCGTCGATCGGTTGACCCGTTGTGCTCGGTATCCCTCCGCCGCATCGAGCATTTGGCGGGCTTCACCGCGCGCTCGTGGCACAACCTGATTCCGCCGTTTCTCCGCTTCGTTGATCATTTGTTCTTTTTCCTGCTCCGCCTCGTTCACTTCATTAAATGCCGGCTTGACCGGGTCTGGAGGAGTGACATCCTGCAACTCAACCGTTCCAATGGTTATTCCCGAGTCAAAGGAATCAAGAATCTGTTGCAATTCCTGTTTGGCGGCTGTGGCAATCTGAACCCGTTTTACCGTCAAAACATCCGAACCGAGTGAATTCCCGACTATTCGGCGATTGACCGCTTCGGAAATATCACGAATCGTTTTATCAATTTCGCGTACGCGGTGCAGATATTTGTTGGGATCATCGACGCGGTATTGAACCACCCATTCCACATCGACGACCTTCAGGTCTCCTGTCAACATTAACGACTCTTCTTGTTCGGTTGACGCCTTTCTGTAATTTGCCCCTTGCGCCTGCGATGTGCTTTCCGTTCGAAAGCCGAATTCGTGTTTCAACACCCGCGCGGTCGGTACAAATGTCTGTCGATCGATGCCGAACGGCAACTTGAAATGCAGTCCCGGTTGTTTGATGCCAATCACCCGGCCAAACCGTTTGACGACCGCCTGCCCCTCGGGTTGAACAGTGTAGAATGTGGTCATCGCCGCCCAGACCAGCAGCGCGACGCCTACAAGACTCGCGATTGCCAGAAATTGTTGGCGCACGTCAGCGCCCCGCCAATCGAAATTGGCCAGCCTCTCCCACAGCGACTCGTTCTCGTCCCTGTCTCTTCGCAAGATTTTTCTCCTCTGGCAAAACAGTCCGCTTGATCGGAAAAACACGCCGTTAAAAAGCCTACGTTGTCCGCTGGTGGCCGTCAAACCAGCAAGCCGGAAATTGGCACCACGTTCGGTGTGTGTAAAATGGCTGGCAAGGCCAATTGGCTTTGCCCAGTTAATCGGAATTAACCGCGCCCAAACTGCATTCGGCAGTTTGCCAGCGATATTTGACTTTTTTGGCAATGAACGCGGTTTCGGCTGTTGTCCCGGTCCGTAGGATTTCCGGAAATTCATTCCTGAATTCCGCTGCGAAAACCGGAAAGGTCGTGGTAACCTGAATTGTTTACAGGTTTTAGAGGTTTTTGTCAGTTGCCCAACAGGTGAAAAAATGAAAACGTTTTTATCCTATGCAGTGTTATTGTGCGCGACTCTATTGGCTTCGACAGCAACTGCGCAAGTCTTCAATTTGTCCGACGATTATAGCGACGCGGTTAACCCCAATGGGGTGTGGGGCTATAATCAGGGAGCCACGTCATTGCCGCATTTTCCCCAACCGATGGATGGCAACGCACTCAATCCAGCGGCGGCAAATGGTTTCTGGGGAGCCAGCCCATCGTTCAGTTTTACTCCAATCGTAATCAAAGTAACGCAGGACGGTTCTGCCACCGCACCCTACAATAACGGCGATTTCCTGCTGGGTGATGTTATCGCACATGCGACCAACCCAGGGGCTGGCGGCGATTTGATCATCACTTGGACTCCGCCCGGACCGGGCTCGGTCAGTTTTGAAGGATCGGTATGGTACGCACATTCCATTGTAACTCGCAGCAACGACTTCTCGATCGATTTAAACAGCGGTGCCCCGCTCATCAGTGGAACCGTGACAAACGGTCAAGATCGCGCCAATGCGGTAACATTCAGCAGCGGCGGATCGCTGAATGTCGCCGCCTGCGACGTCCTTTCGTTCAGACTTCGACCGTCAGTGGGGCAGGCAGCTGGCTCATTGTCGGGAATCGATTGGACATTGGATTTTAAGGCAGGTGTCGACCCACTTCTGGGTGACGTCAATCTGGATGGAACGGTGAGTCTGCTCGATGTCGCACCGTTTGTGGGTCGAATTACTACTGGAACTTTCCAGGCCGAAGCGGATATCAACCAGGATTGTTCCGTCAATCTGCTCGATGTAGCACCCTTTGTCAGTCTCCTGACAGGTGGTTGATTTTTCTACGGCTTGGTTGAAGGATCACTCGTCGGAAACTTCGGGGGGTGGAGCTGCATTTCAGCTGCGCCGGCTACACCGATACCAACTACACCGGCGGAAACGGCGACGACATCCCGCTGCTTTCCGTAGTCGACTTGTCGCTGGATCATATGCACGGGGACGGCTTGGTCTGGTGTGCTCCCCATTCCTCCCTTGATGCTTGCGCAACCCCGATCGATTATGATTCAATTGGTTGGTTTACAGATAGGATGTGTGGATGCCAATGGTTCGAACCGTCAAGAGCCGCCAGCGAGTCATCGACCACGGGGAGGTTTTTACTCCGCCGAAGCTTGTTAACGACATGCTTGACCTCGTCGCCAACGAATGCGAACGCCAATTGAGCGATGGCGGCTTCGGGCGCTTCGGGCGCATATCATTTGTTTCGGCGCGGAAATCGGTGTTCGAAATTGCAACGTAGAGTCATCGCCACCGTACAGGCTGTAAACTAGAACCCATGGAACCGAACGACGAACGATATTTGGCAGTCATCCGAAGCGCGCTTCGTGTCTGTCTCGATTACAAGCCGAAATTCGGCAAGGGTCGGGCCGGCGGTTTCACGCTCGAAACTTTCCAGAAGATGTACCGCGAGGACGAGTTTTACGCTTGGTTTGGGCTCGATTCGCCGCTCGTTTATGCCGCACACAAGGCTGCCGGCGGTATGACTTCTGTTTACCGTCAGATTGGCATTGGATGCCAGACCGTCTTTCAACTTTTGCTGTGCGATCAACTTGGCCTGGCGCAACCGGATTGTGTTTGGTCCTATCAGGTTCCGAGCACGCGTGGCAAGATGAGAACGTTGTCTCTCGACGGTTGGATACCTCTCGAAAAAATGACAATTGAAGAGCGGAAGCCACTTGTAACGCAATGGCTGACCCAAGCCGCAAAATCAGTAGGGCTTGAGAAACGCGATGCCAAAGGTCTCCGCAGTGCCGTCTTCGAAGTTCGTCAAGGGTACAAAAGCAAAGACTCGAAACGCCAGAATGCCGATGTTTCCAACGCCGCCAATGCTTACGCATCGAAACACTTGCCCGTCGTCCTTCTGCTTTCAACGCAAATTGATTCCGATGTCGCCGAACGCTACGCCCGCGCTCAATGGCTGATTCTGCGTGGTACGGTCGGCGGGACGTCATTAGATTCCACCTATCTTTTCTGTCGCGATGTCTTGGGCTACGACCTCGCCGGGTTTTTCCGGCGAAACTCCAACGTAATAAAAGATGAGACACTGGCCGTGTTTGAAGGATTATTGAGATGACCCAAAGACTATTCGACAACATGGAATCGACTGCAGCGCAGCCATCGAAGATGGGGCGTCGCGATCATCTCACCTTCCGGGGTAACGTCGCTGTGGGTCGTCACGGATGGCTGCGATTGACGCCCGCTTACTCTCTCGGCTTGGTTCGCGAGTTGCTCAAGGCCTCCGGGCCGGACGAGTTCGTGCTTGAACCATTCTCAGGCACGGGTACCACACCGCTGGCGTGTGCCGCGATGGGAATCCGCTGCCATGCGGTTGATATTAATCCTTTCCTTGTCTGGCTCGGCAATCTCAAACTGTCGCGATTCGCTGGAGACACCGCGCGGGGCGTCAAGAATGCCGCCAACGACATCGCAGAGAAAGCCAGCGATTCCGAAGCCACCTTCTGGAAGCCGGATCTCCATCAGATCGAGAAGTGGTGGGACGAGCCCACGCTGCACACTCTGGCGGCACTATGCGAGGGCATTCATCACTTCGAAACTGATTCAAACCCGCAATTGACCGACCTGCTTAAGGTAGCCTTCTGCCGAGTGATGATTCAGTCGGCGAATGTCTCGTTTGGCCACCAATCTATGTCGTTCAAAAAGAAGGGCGACACCGAAGCCCATGGCTTGATTCGTGAAACACCGGCAGATTGTGCTCACCGTATTGCGTGCGCATTTCGATCAGTCGCAAGCGAAGTTGGCGAAAGTCTCGTGATCGAACCCCCAACTGCCGACGCCAAGATTTACTTGGGTGACTCACGCGAACTCCCCGGGGTGCTCCCGCACAAGTGTTACACTGCTGTTATCACATCGCCACCGTATCCGAATCGGATGAGTTACATTCGCGAACTTCGACCGTATATGTACTGGCTCGGGTTCCTTTCCGACGGTCGTGCCGCTGGTGAGCTCGACTGGAAAGCAATTGGTGGCACATGGGGCTGCGCCACCAGCATGCTCAATACATGGCAACCCAATGGGCAATGGGCAGGGCGACATTCCTTTCGATCAGTTCAACCGAATCGTGCGTGACATCGGCGTCGGCAACCCGCTTCTGGGCCGGTATGTTCACAAGTATTTTGAGGACATCAAAGGGCACATCGTTGGATTGAGGAGTGTTCTTGCCAATGGCGCACGGTGCCACTACATCGTCGGCAACAGCAAGTTCTACGACACGATGCTTCCAGTGGAAGGCATCTATGCCGGGCTCTTTAAGGATGCGGGATTTGTGAACGTCAGCATCGAAACGATCCGCAAGCGGACGAGCAAAAGAGAACTCTTTGAGTTCATCGTTCATGCCCATACGC
>JBGSXT010000045.1:0-11351 GCA_041751295.1 Mariniblastus sp. | reverse complement strand
ATTTTCGGTGTCACGCGGCTGGTGTCCTGGGGCTGCGCGTCGATATCATGACACGGCTCCGCGATCTGCCGGACTTCGCCACACTTTGGGGCCGTCGCACGACCCTCGAAGACGCCGACGGCATGACGTTCGAAATCATGGGAGTTGCGGATTTGGTGCAGGCAAAAAAGACGCAGCGTGAGAAAGACTGGCCCATGATCTCCGCGTTGGTAGAGAACCATTATCGCTCGCTGCGCGAGCAGCCGTCGCCAGTACGGATCGATTTTTGGCTGAAGGAAATGCGATTTCCCGAACGTCTGATTGAGCTCCGGCAACGATTCGCGAACGAAGCCGCAGCACTCGAGGCGCACCGTCCGTTGCTGAAGATCGCACAGACAGGCGATCTGGACGGATTGCGAGCCGCGCTCGATGCCGAGGTTCGCGTCGAACAGGCCAAAGACCGCGAATACTGGCAACCGCTCCGCAAAGAGCTGGAACAGTTTCGATTCGAGGAACGATCGTCGATCGACACGGACTGACTCGATCGAATTCAGAATCCAGGGTTGGCAAAAAATTTGTGGGGTAAAAAATGGGGAGAAAATGTTAGACCCACCTTTTCTGACGACTGCTACTTTCTCATCACTACTCTGTTCCTGATCATCTTCTTCATACTCCACACCCCATTCGAATGCCAACTAAACTTCGACTATCAACCGAGGTTCAGATCGTTGATGATATCGATGGCTTCAAGAAATGTGTCGTTTTCCTCGGCCAGATCGAATATTTGACCAAAATTGTTGAACCCGAAGAGTTGTTCTTCGATGGATTTGAGGATCAGATCGAAGAGGAAGTTTGTATCGTCTTCAGCAAACAGATCGAAATCGCCGTTCCCGTTGATCTCGACGCGGTCCTCAAAATCGCTGTCGAGCAATAAGACGACGTCGTTACCATTCTTGCATGTCGCCAAAAACGCCGAATACAGTCAGCATGGCATTTCGACGGGACAATCGGGCCAAACAACAGGGCTTGGCAGGACGGGGCTAAAAATTTGACTGGTGAAGACATGCCAAGTTCCTGTTCGGTAGAGTGGTACAAAATCAAGAAAAAGTTTCTGTTGGAATTGTGAAGCGACTGTTGTTAAAGTTGGCCAACGGCAATCATCAACATCCTTGACCATCTACGCGACAAAATCTGTCGGTGCGCTTCACAAAAATCTTCCTGCCCGAAGAATATAATATCCACGTGCTGTTGGATCATGCCCAAGCCACCAGCGGGATGAAATCGCCACTCGACGTCACAGCGAATATTGCACGTTTCTGAGACAGCAGCTGACCATATCGGCCGACCGTGATTTATGGATGAATCAAAGCATTTGTTTCGGATTGCTTCGAGGTCCACAACCTGAGCCTACCCCAACTCAGCTTGCGGACCTGAATGATGACCCACCCGACGAAACAGCCAGGCCCGGGCATAGGTCCAATGCCGGTGAGCCGTGGTCCGCGAAATCCCCAGCACTTCACAGGCCTGTTCAATCGTCATTCCGCCGAAGTACCGCAATACGACCAACCTTGCCTTGACGGGTTCCTGTTCGGCCAGCTCGTCCAATGCGTCGTGCAGCTCCAGTAATTGGTTGTCATCCAGCGACGAGCCGATGGATTCCAGTTCCATGTCAACACGATGCCGATCCCCCCCACGCTTGATCCGTTTCCGCCGGCGGGCGTTATCGACCAGAACATGCCGCATCACATCGGCGGCCACCGCGATGAAATGGCCCGATGACGTCCAGTCCCGTTGCTGCTCGGGTCCAATCAACCTGACAAAGACTTCATGAACCAGTGCCGTGGGCTGCAGTGTCAGTCCGGCAGGTTCAGCGACCAGCTTGGCGGCGGCAATCCCTCGCAACTCGTTATAGACATGTTGAAACAGTTCAGCCGTCGCCTGCCGGTCACCTTTTCGAACATTCTCAATTGACCTGGAAATATCATCCACGGCGAAAATCTCAAGATTCGTAATTGGCAAAAAAATTGCAAGGCATTCACGGCGAACCCGCAAACGATATCTTACCATGGGCAACCCCTTTACCCATCAGACCTATCAAGCGACGGTCGAATGCATTCCAGCAAATTGCGGTCGCAGGTGCGGGTTTGCAATTTGGCTCGTCCTATGGTCTGTTGAAGTCTCTATGACTGATTTGGCGATTGTGTGTCACGATTTGCGCAAGACCTATCCGGGGAGGCCACCGGTGGAGGCCGTGCGCGGAATCGATCTGTCGATTCGCGCGGGAGAGTGTTTTGGCGTGTTGGGCCCCAACGGCGCCGGTAAAACGACGACGATCGAGATTCTCGAGGGCTTGATGCCGGCGACCAGCGGCTCGGCTGAGATTCTGGGTATGCAATGGGGACGCGACGACCGGCAAATCCGTCAGCTAATGGGGGTGTCGCTGCAGGAAACTGAGTTGAGTGAACGGTTGACAGTTCGGGAAACACTGGAGTTGTTTCGCAGTTTTTATCCGACGGGCATTTCTGTCGCCGAGGTGATCGCACGGGTTTCGCTGCAGGAAAAAACGAACACCTGGATCAAGAAGCTTTCGGGCGGCCAAAAACAGCGATTGGCAGTCGCGACCGCACTGGTTGGTGATCCCAAAGTCATTTTTCTTGACGAGCCGACCACGGGCCTTGATCCAACCAGCCGCCGGCAACTTTGGCAGATCATCGAGACATTTGCCGATCAGGGGCGCACGGTCATGTTAACGACCCACTACATGGAAGAAGCCGAGCGATTATGCGACCGTGTGGCAATTTTCGACAGTGGCAGGATCATCGCGGAAGGGACCCCCAAAGAACTGATTCGGTCGCTGGGTGCCGAACATCGAATCGAATTTTCCTGGTCAGGGGAATGGCCGGCCGGCACGGACGAGGCGATTGCGTCGGTTCGCGGTATCGAGTCGGTCAGTCATGACGATCATACGGTGACGCTGACAATCGATCACCCGCACGAAGTCCTGCCCCCACTGGTTCAAAAACTGCTTGAAGTCGGAGTAAAACTGACCAACCTGGCAACTCGGCAGGCGAGTTTGGAGGATGTTTTTGTCAGCTTGACCGGACGGCACTTGAACGAGTCCGAAGCCGGTAAGGCAGAAATCGTAACGGCAGGGGTGCCGGAATGAGCGAGAGAGTTCCTTCAGCAATTTGGGCGGTGACGGTCACGCGGTTGCGCGAATTCATTCGCCAGCCTGAAGCTGTTTTCTGGGTTTATGGTTTTCCGATCCTGATGATAGTGGTCTTGGGAATTGCGTTTCGAAATCAGGGCGAGGAAACAGAGAGTATTGACATTGCTTCCGGACCCGGTGCCGAAAAAATTGTCGAGTGGCTGCAGGTTGAACCAGGTGTATCGGCAGAAATTCTGGATGAGTCCAAAGGCCGGGAACGCCTGGCGACCGGGAAGAATACGTTGTTGATAATCGCCAGGGATTCCGAGGCAAGGGATCTGGATTACGTTTTTGATCCGACCCAGCCGGACGCGCGCAACCTGCGTACCGATATTGATCGGCGATTGCAGACGGCGGCGGGTCGGAAGGACGTGCTCGCCGCGAACGATCAGCACGTGACTGAACCGGGAAGGCGTTACGTCGATTTCCTGGTGCCAGGCCTGATTGGAATGGGCTTGATGGGGGGCGGGTTGTGGGGCGTCGGATTCGCGATTGTCGATTTGCGCATCCGGAAATTATTGAAGCGGTTTGTGGCGACTCCCATGCGGCGAACGGATTTCCTGGGCGGGATCATCATCAGCCGGATGGTATTCATGGTTCCGGAAATCATTTTGATGATCATCTGTTCGTGGCTGTTTTTCGGCGTACAGGTTCGCGGCAACTGGCTGGCGCTGATCGTGATCATCCTGCTTGGTGCATTGCAGTTTTCCGGAATCGGGCTGTTGGTCGCATCCCGCTGTAAAACGATTGAATCGGCTTCAGGGCTGATGAATCTGGTGATGCTGCCGATGTGGACGCTGTGCGGGATCTTCTTTTCGTGGGAACGATTTCCGGAAGTCGTCCACCCGCTGATCCGGTTGCTTCCCTTGACTCCATTGATCGATTCACTGCGCGATGTAATGATCCACGGCGCGTCGTTGTGGTCTCAAGGACCGGAGTTATTGGCGATGGTTTTGTGGGGTGTGATTACGTTCGCCGTTGCCCTGGCAATTTTCAAGTGGCACGCGTAGCGCCCTTCCCAAATGGGGTTCCCACCCATTGGGCAATGTCTTGCTACGGTTAACGCATCGTTTGTAAGTTGAGATTTCCAACCAGTTCTGAAATCGGCTGTCTCGACTTTGGGCGGTTCCAGCGCAAGTTCCATTACCATTCAATCGTTGAACGCACATCAAGCAGCCTTACGGTGGGGTATGACCGGCACCGGCAGCCTATCCTGCGGCATCAGGCTGTTTGGTTGCAACTGCCTGTCCCGTTTCCGTTTTTCGGACCTCTGGACAGACCAATCGATGACTTTCTCAATCCGCAGGAATCGGCTGATTAGCACAATCACCGGCAGCATCCAGGCCAGAAACCAGCCATGCGAACGCTGCTTCCAGAGCCGATTGAAATGTTCGTCATCGATTTCCGGATCGACGGCGAAACGGATGGAGCCGGATGGAATCCAGGACAGGAATTTCAATGCGCGCCAAGGCTTTTTCCAGAAATGATCCCCTGGCGAGCGATGTGGATAGGCTTCCTTCAGCATCATGGTGACATAGGTCGATGGCAATACCAATGTCTTGATGCTGCTGACCCGCGGCAGTTTTTTCGCCCATTTCTGCTTGATCTCTTCCTGACGTTGGACCAGCTCCGCTTCGGGCCCCAGGGCCACTTTCCCAGACCAGACTCGGAACGCCCACAGGCATTGCATTTCCGTTACGAGCGGGATGGAACCGATGATCGGTCGGACGAATCCGAGGAACGCGATACTTGTATCACCCACCGGGAAGACAAATTGATACATCTCTTCCAGTTTGCAAGCCCGGTATTCGGGCGGCAGAAAGGGGCAATGAAATTCGTAACCGAAGCAGCAGATGATGTGTGTGTACCGGCCACTGTTGCCACTCTCGAAACGGACCCTGTCATCGGTAACGGAGGTGATGCCGCTTTCGGCCTTCACTCTGCCATCATGAACGAAGTCGACGGTATGGCCGTTCTTGTTAAAGAATTCCTGGGCATAACGCCGTTCATTTTTCCAGAGATGAATGCCGTGTCCCTGATACTTCCTGGCTGAGCCGGTTGAAAGCCAGTCGGTGATGTACCGGCGGCCGGGGGCACCTTTGGAAAACGAACTGACACCGTTAATCAGCGGACTGGCGATCGTGTCGAGCGCAAAATCGTGTTTGTCGTATTGGCCGACTCCACTTCGCTGATGATACAGCGTCTTGCGCAGAAAATGCTGCCCGCCGCGAATCGCCCAGGTGATTTTCGCGGGAGTCTTGACCAACAGGTCGATCACATCCGACGCCGTCTCACCACCACCATACACAATCACATGATCATCCGCAGAAAAATCTGTTGGCCGAACATCCTTGATCGATCCGGCGTGGATGACTGGACCTGTGAAGTTTGCTATCGGCTTGCCAATTGCCCGTGGTTTGCTGTGTCGACCTGCGCAGACCGCAACATGATTGACGAGAACCGTTTTGGTTTCGCCCTGTTGCTGGTAGGTGACCTGCCATTGTCCGGCGGTTTTCCGGACCGATTGAACAGCGGCGTTGAAATTCAGGTAGCGCGCGAGATCAAACTGTTTGATATAGGACCGCAGATAGGCCAAGATCTCTTCGTGGTGCATGAAGTGGCCGACTTTTTCATCCATGAAATAGTCAGAGGCTTCCGTGACCAGGCGGGAAGAGGACGAGATCGTCGATTTCATCACCGTAGTAACATTGGGATCGTCTGAATAATTCCAGACGCCTCCCAGGTCTTCCCGCTTCTCCAGTACGATTGGAGTCAGACCATTTTCAATCGCGTATTTGCAGGCGTACAGACCCGACCAACCAGCTCCAATAATGCAGACATCCATGTCCGCTCCTTCATTTCCAAGACTTTGCCGCTTTAAAAAACTGTGTCTCATACACGAGTCGTATTCTCTCCAAAATCAAAAAATCAGGCAACGGAAATTCCTTTCCTGGTGGAAAAAGGATTGCAGTCTGCTATCAGATTGCTGAGGCGTACCAAGGTCAATTCGCACGAGCGTAAGTTGCCAGCAACCGTTACTGTTTGGCCTTGATTTCCAGCATTCGGGCTTGATGCTTAAAGGTAGCTGCCTGGCGCCTGAAAGTTGCCCGTTTGGGCGCGCTTGATGCCAAATTGGACAAGCGATCGTACTTTTCAGCCAATTGGTTCTTGGTGGCCAATAGATTGGCCAATTTTCTGCTGTTCATGGTTTAAGACTTTCTTTCCTATCGAAGACTGCGAGCCTATATCCAAATGCGGTCAGACCCTTTGAAAACCAGCAGGGCAAAGACGACATACAAGGCAGGCTCAAAAAAGGGCCAGCCCCAGGACTGACCCTTTTTCAATAAAATCCAATTCGCTAACGCTTCAACTACTATCCGCCGAGAAGGCTTACAAACGGTTGGACGTCAAGCAGATTAGTGACGCCGTCCTGATTCACATCCGATTGGGCATTGCATTCACCGGAAGTCAAGATGTTAACAAAGGGCGAAACATCAAGAAGATTGACAACCCCGTCTCGGTTCACATCGCCGAGTAGAATCTTGGCATCATTGATGAACATGTGATAGTTTTCACAGGTTGCCATAAAAATATCCAAGTTTCCGTCACAATTGATGTCAATCAACCCGATGTCGTGACTGCCCTGCATGTTCCACGTAATTGGGTTAACGCCGTTGTTGGGATCGAACATGTTGTTGCCACCGTTGTTGCGAAGCAGGGTAAATCTCCGGTCACAGCCGGGGATATCAACGTCAACATCAGCCACTGCCATGTCCATCCAGCCGTCGTTGTCCATATCTCCGGGAACGATGTTGCCATTGAAGCCCTGAGTCTGGGAACTTTGAGAAACCGAAACCATGGAAACATTGATGGTTCCATTGCCATTCGTCGAGTTATTAAACAGGACGTAATCCTGGCCGTCGTCCACAACATAGATGTCAGTGCGACCATTATTATTGAAGTCGGCCCCCATGACCATATAACTGGCGTTGGACGGCAGGACTTGGGTCTGGGTGAAAAAGCCACTTCCATTGTTAATCGCCAATTCAACACCCACGCCGCCAAACGCGACGCTGTCGTTTGAAATGATATCGAGATGACCATCGCCATTCATGTCAGCCATGAATGCGGTCGTGCCAAATCCCTGGTTGCGAACGGCGGTTGACAGTCGGGCAACAGTCTCATCAGTAAACGTGCCATCCTGGTCGTTCATGAACAGGCGGGCTTCCAGGTTGTTGTTGTAATCGACAAAAAACAGGTCGGCGAAGTCATCACCGTCCACATCACCCACTGCGACGCCGCAACATTGGGGACTGATGGGGAGTTGGGGTGTATACCACTGGCCATTGCTCCCCTGGTCCTCGTAACCCTGCCATTGGCCATTGCCGTCTTCACCTTGATTGATGTACAGCCGGTGCAGGCTGCCAAAAGTATTTGCCACGATCATGTCCAGCCAGCCGTCGTTATCGGCATCGAACAATGCCACGTCGCGGGCATTGTCGGGAACGGTGATAAACGTCGGAATGAATTCCATGGTCCGATCGACCAGATTACCGTTTTCGTTGATCAACAGCAGGTTGATGCGTTCACCGTCAACCGAAAATGGCTGCTTCCGCACAACGACAATGTCATCGTCACCGTCATTGTCGATATCGGCAATAGCCAGGTCTTTTTCCTGGTTATCATCGGTATTGAACATCAGTCGACTGCGATCATCGGCGAAGTCGACCCAGTTGGATTGTGCGATCAGGCTGGAGCCGGTAAGACAGCAACAGGATACCGCAATAACAACTTGGCAAAAAAGGTTTCTCATGATTCTCTCACTGGGAACAATTTAAGTTTTTGGAAATCCATAAAAATTCGGACTTAGACTCTGTCGCTATTGTCTGCCAAAGCCATTACCGGTGTCAACAGAAGGAAGGCTGATCGGCGTAAAATACGGCATAATTCCCGGTTTTGGCCGATTGCCGAACGGAATTTAGTCTATTTTGAAAATGCCAAGTCCAGCTTAAATGCGTCCAGTCTTTTCGAGCTGGCTATCCAGTCGCTTCGCTGACACCGAAAAACAGGTGCCTAGTTTTTGAGCGAACAACGAAACGCGATACTCTTCAATCATCCAGCGCAGACGAACCAATTCCAGGTCGAAGACAGCCAACGCCGCGTGGCTGGTGCGGATCTGTTCGTAACGCGACCAGTATTCTGCAATTTCATCTTGATGGGCTTGATCCGTGGCGCGAGTAGCCGATGTAATTTTTTGACAACGAATGGTCATCGCGGCAAAGTAGCGAGGGAAATGCTGCAGCCATTCCCAATCGTTCGATGAGAGAAATCCAGGTCCGGCAAGTTGGTTGATCTGGCGGGAAATATCCGCAGCAACGCCGGCGAAATCGGCAGGCATGGTTTCCCTGGCCAATTGAGCGACATGTACGGCATCGGCAAATCGAGGCAACCATTTTGCGACTTCCAATGTTGCGACGGATATCCGTTCCGTCGACTGATTGATGTGTGCTTCGAATTGCTGCTGTGTTCGGGGAGCCTGTTTGCCGGCCAGGAAGGCGATGCACGCGATCAGATCCATCAATCCCTGTTTGAGTTGTTCCGTTGAGACCAGCGACACCAGTTTCAGTTGATGTCGATCCACATCCGGGAGCCAGTTGACCTGTTGCTTCAACTTCTTTTTCAGCGCAATCACGTACAGCCTGAGCATTCCAACACGGGTTAAATGATTGGCCTGCTCCCGTGAATCGACCAGTCTCAACCCGACACTGTCGTCCAGATCGACTACGGCCGGAAACACGGCCAACTCAGTCGTCCCGCGCCGCACGAAGATTTCTGTTGGCAATTCTCCCCATGTCCAGGCTGTTAATCCATCCTGATTCCATTGGCGGTCCCCGGTTTCCACGAAGTTCCGGGAGTCGCCGCCAAAGCGTATCCGCAATTCGTTAATGCTCCGACTCTGGGCCATCAGTTCGCCCCGTTCGTTCACGACCTGCAAATTGACAAACAGATGTTCGTCGATTCGAGATAGGTCAAACATGTCGGCAGCAACGCGCTGCCCGGTAATGAAGGTCAATTGTTTTGCTACCGCTGCGGCAAAAGACCCGTCTTCCGGCTTGATAATCGCGGCGACCCGTTGTGCCGTTTCCAGCACCGGGACCAGATTTCGCCGAATTGATTTGGGCAAGCTCTTGATCATGGAAACAATGCGAAACTGGTTCAAACCGGGAATCAGCCAACCCGCCTGAGCATCGTCGATCTGCCCCAGACCCTCTTTGGGAATCCGAACCGTGGCACCATCGAACTCCTGACCCGGTTCGAAACGATACTCGACGGGCAATTGCATGGAACCGATCTGGATCGAATCCGGAAAGTCGTTGGCAGCAGGCTCAACTTCACCATCGGCTACGAGGTCATGCATTTGCATCCGCAGGTTGCCATCCAGATTGGAATCGATTTTCAACGCGCGTCGTAAAGCAGCCGTGTCGGCGCAATCCGCTGGCAAATGCTCTTCGTAAAATCTAATCAGCAATCTGCTGTCGACGACCCATTCTCGGCGGCGGGCCTTGGCCGCCAGTTTCTCAACCTCGTCCAACAACTGGCGATTGTGTTCCAGAAACGCAAAATTTTCCCGCACATCAAATTCAGCGATGCCCATTTCAATGAACAGCTGTCGCGAAAGTTCCGGATCGATCGTCGTGAATCCAACCCGGCGACGGGACACAATTGGCAATCCAAAAAGGGTTACATTCTGGTGGGCCATCACAGTCTGCGATTTGCTGCTCCAATGCGGATCGACATGTTGCGTTTTGATCAAGTGTTGAGCCAGCGGCTCGATCCAGGCCGGATCAATCCACGCCACGGTTCTGCCGAATCGCCGGCTCGTTTCCACAATTTCTGCGGCCACAATCCATTTCGGTTTCGATTTAACAACTCCTGAACCGGGCCAAAGGGTGAACTTGATTCCGCCTGCGCCGGTATATTCATGCTTGTCGGCGAGATGGGCGATTCCAGAAAGCAGTCCCGCCAACAGGCTGCGGTGAATGGCGCCGTAATCGTCCCGCCGTTGATGGATTTTTAAACCGGACTGTCGCACCACGTTCAGCAACTGACGATGGATTTCCTGCCACTGATGTAACAAGTTGATCGACAGAAATTGATCCTGACAGGCCAATCGGAATTTGCTGCGCGACAGATCCTGACGCAGTTTGTGAAAAAAGTCCCAGACTTTCAGCCAGGACATGAAATCCGATCTGTCGTGGCGGAATTTTTCGTGTCGTTCGTCCGCCAGCTGTTGCTTCTCAGCCGGACGCAGGCGTGGATCCTGAATCTCAAGTGCGGCAGCAATGATCAGTATTTCATGCAAACAGTTTTCATCGGAGGCGGCATGGATCATCCGCCCGATGCGCGGATCCAGTGGCAATTTCGCCAGCCACCGTCCAACAGGCGTCAGCTGCCTGCCGGAATCAATCGCACCGATTTCGAACAGCGTTCGGTATCCATCGGCAATCGCGTCCGGATGAGGCGGATCGATAAATGGGAATTCGGTGATTTCACCAAGTCCCAATGCCAGCGTCTGAAGAATCACAGATGCGAGATTTGTTCGGCGAATCTCGGGAGTCGTGAATTTCGGTCGCGAATCAAAATCATCTTCGCTGTACAGTCGCACACAGATTCCAGGTCCAATCCGCCCACAACGCCCCGCCCGCTGTTTGGCCGATGCCTGCGAAATAGCTTCGATCGGCAGCCGCTGGACTTTGCTGCGCGGGGCGTAACGGCTGATCCGCGCCGTGCCGCTGTCGACCACGATGCGAATCCCGGGAACGGTAATCGAAGATTCGGCGACGTTGGTGGCCAACACTATCCGGCGGCGGGCACTCGTTTGAAAAATTGCATTCTGTTGATCCATCGACAGCCGCGCGTAGAGCGGCAGGATGTCCAGCGACCGATTTGAACCGAGTACGCCTTTCAGTTTTCGGTTGACCTCCCGAATATCGTTTTCGGTCGCCAGAAAAACGAGAATGTCTCCCTGTTCCTCGATGAAAATGTTTACTGTTGATTCAACGATCTGATCCACCAACCCGCTGCCCGATTCTTCGCCGTCGGCACCGGGACAATATCGCAGTTCCACCGGCCAGGTTCGGCCTTCGACATCAATGACCGGTAC
>JBGSXT010000044.1:0-3788 GCA_041751295.1 Mariniblastus sp. | reverse complement strand
GCACGAGCAATACCGCCCGTTTGTGCTGTACCATCGAACCCAGGCGGCGGCTTTGGCCAAATTAGAACTGGAAACCGAGGATTGTGCCGAGTTGGCGATCGAAGAGGTCAATGCCGGGCTGAAGCACCTCAGGAAACTGTTTGAAGACTATGAAGCGGAGGATCAGTTCGAAGAAGATGAGCTGATTCAACGGCTGGTCGAATTCAAAAACAGCTTGAAGGAAAAGTACGAAATCGGTCGCACGCTGAATGAGCAGCTGGCCGACGCCGTCGCCTCCGAGAATTACGAGCGGGCGGCCGAATTGCGGGACGAAATCGCCAATCGCGAACATAGTGGCGACTTCCGCAGTGATTTCGACATTTGAACCAGAGCAACCATCGCCTTGGCAGCATTGGAAGTGCACAATTGTCATGGCTGCCGATTCAAATTTACACGATTCAATCTGCATTCAATTGTATTGCTATCAAGTTTCAGACCGGCAAAAACCGGCGTTTTGAAAACCTTGATGGATTTTTGAAGAAATTGGCACAAACGCTGCGTATGAATGGAAAACGGCTCGCGTCGCAACGCTAAACCCGGGCGGGCAAAATTTTTTCAGTTCAAGGCAAAGGAGTGTAAGATGCTGGTACTTTCAAGGAAACAACAACAGGAGATCGTGATCGGTGAAGAAATTCGCGTCACGGTACTGCAAGTCAAAGGAAACACGGTACGGTTGGGTATTGAGGCCCCGCGCGAGATTCGCGTGATGCGCGGCGAATTGACATCAAAACCGGCCGCCGAACAGGTCGCGAATATCACCGTGGTCTACAATGACACCGTCGACCGCAGTGCAGATACTTCAATTCGCAAAATGGAAATTCTGAAGTTTCGAAAATCTCTCGACCAAAACACCTGCTCGATCAGTTTCCGTCAGATTACGCCGGAACCGCTGCGACACAATCGACTGAAACAGATCGCCCGCGAAATCTCCAATCGTAAATAGATCATGCTCAGGCTGTATTGATTCCAGTTGCGGCAAGAAATGCCGGCATCAATTGGAATCCATGCGGGTAACAGACGTTACTTTGTTGAGCGTTTCTTTCGTGGTACGCATGAAAAGAATCAGGTCGTATTCCCGCGCCGCAGATCGCGAACGGCACGTCCCCGTGAGTATGCGTTTTGGTGCGAACATATGTTGGATGATCGGGCGTGACCAAAATCCGCCAATCTGTCAGATCGGCAAAATATTTCATGATCGGCTGGACGATGAGACCGTCGATGGCCTCAATGGCTGCGATTTTCTTTGTCACATCCCCTTCGTGAGAAGCTTCATCAGGAGCCTCAATATGGACACAAACAATGTCGTGATCGGTCAAGGCAGCGATTGCGTGCCGGCCTTTGGCAGCGTAGTCGGTGTCGACATATCCGGTTGCGCCCGGAACTTCGATCCGATCCCAACCAATCAATGCTGCCAAGCCCCGCAACAGATCGACAGCGGTGATCATCGCTCCCCGGATTCCGAATTTCGATTCGAAAGTCTCGAAAGCTGGCTGTCTACCCAGTCCCCACAGCCAAACATGAGTCGCCGGCATTTGTCCGGCTTGAACCCGAGCGGAATTGACACTGTGCCCGCAAAAACATTCGCCGCTGAGATTCATCAGATTCGACAATAATTGACTGCCTGGTCCTCGAGGAAAATCGTTGGCGATGGATTTATCAGATAAATCATGCGGCGGCGTTGTTCTGGTTTCGTTTGAAAACGGAGCTTGGACGTTTTCTGTTGCGCGGTACAGGAGTAAATTCCGGTAGCTGACTCCCGCAACGAATTGCAGGTTGTCGCTGGCCAGATTCTGTTGGGCGACTCGAAGCAACGCTTCAGACTCTGCGGTCGAGATGTGTCCGGCAGTAAAGCTGGTCATGATTTGGTCGGTAATCGTGACCAGGTTGCAGCGAACTGCCCAATCGTCCGGTCCGAGTTGAATCCCCTGGGCGGCTGCTTCGAGTGGTGCCCTGCCCGTGAAATTCACGTCCGGGTCGTAGCCCAGCAGACTGATATTCGCCACTTCCGATCCGGCGGGCAGATGCGCCGGAGTGTGATTTGCCGATCCCACGATGCCTTGTGATACGATCGAATCCATCGCCGGCGTGTGGGCTGCTTCCAGCGGTGTTTTTCCATCGAGCGAATCCTGCGGCTCATCGGCGCAGCCATCGGGAATGACGATCACATACTTCATGGGTTGAAATCCTGATCAAGAATCCGGAGCCGCTCATAGTCATCGCGAACCGCTGGCAATTTGGCTATCTGGTCTTCGGCGGCTTGAGCGGATTTTTCGATGGCCCGATGGGTCATGATCACCACCGGCACACCGGAATCATCGGCAGCGACCGAATCGTGTTGGAAAACCGAAGCGATTGATATGTTGCATCGGCCAAGTATACCGGCAATTTGAGCGAGCACACCGGGTTGATCATCGACATTGAAACGCAGGTAAAATCGCCCCGCGAGGTTGCCCGGTGGGTCAACGTTGACAGGCATACTCCGATCCGACCACAACGCCAATGTCCTGAACGTGATTCCCGTCCGTCCGACTGCCGTATCAATCAAATCGGCGACGACGGCCGATGCCGTCGGCATTTGACCGGCACCCATGCCCTGCAGGAAGATGGGTCCTACCGCGTCGCCCACCAGGCGGATCGCATTGAAATTTTCGCGAACTTCAGCCAGCGGCTCACCCATTTTGACCAGCATCGGAGCCACGGAAAGTTGCAGTCCGTTTGTTCCCAAGTGGGCATAGGCGATCAGCTTGATTCGATAACCAAGTTCTCTGGCAAATGCGAAGTCGCAAAGACTGACCGAATCGATGCCGCGTCGGGAAATTTCCCGCCAAGGAACCGCCACACCAAAACCCAACTGGGACAGAATCGCAAGTTTTTGAGCCGCATCGCTGCCGTCGACGTCAAACGATGGATCCGATTCCGCGAATCCCAATCGTTGAGCTTCGGCGAGAACCGACTGGTAATCGGCACCGTCTTCGTCCATTCGCGTGACAATGTAATTGCTGGTCCCGTTCAGGATTCCGCACAGTGAGGTGATCCGATTCGCCGAAAAACATTGACTCATGGTGTTGATAATCGGAATTCCACCCCCGACCGCTGCCTCGAAGGCAATCGATCGGCCTCGCTGCCGTGCCGCTTCAAACAGTTCCGGGCCATGTTCGGCCAGCACTGCTTTGTTTGCTGTCACGACATCTTTTCCGCTTTCAAGCAATTTCAGAATGATTTCGCGGGCGTCGGTGATCCCGCCGACAAGTTCCGCGACCACCGATACGGATGGGTCGTCAAGGACTCTTTGCAAATCATCGGTCAAGATTCCAGATGGCAAATCAAAACCGCGGGGGCGCTCGAGATCGCGGACAACGGCATGGGTCAACCACAGCGTGCGACCGGCATGACGGGCCGTCCGGTCACCATGCTCGATCAGCAGGCGGGCGACTCCCGTCCCGACCGTGCCCATGCCAACAATTGCCACTCCCGTTTTTTCCATCACGTCTGAATGTCCGATTGAAGTTTCTCAAAACCGCGATCATAAACGCCGGTAATGTTTCCAGTCTACCGGATGACGAAATGCAGCATCGTCAAGTCCAGCCGGATGTCAACTTTTTACACGATTCATGAAGCTCTCGGAAAATGACAATCGGAAATTTGGGAAAGGGACTTCTCGTTTTTGACCGAATTTGATACGTTTCTGCTAACTCAACAACAAACACAGGACGGATGGCTGAGTCTGGTTGAAGGCACCGGTTTTGAAA
>JBGSXT010000043.1:0-4033 GCA_041751295.1 Mariniblastus sp. | reverse complement strand
CAACTTTGTCCGGATTGGTAAAACGCGCCGACAATCATTCGATCCGTCGCATCGGCCAAGTCGGCATCCGCGTCGACGATGCAGGCCGCGTTGCCACCCAATTCCAGTACTACTTTCTTTTTTCCTGCGATTGCTTTCAGCTTCCAGCCAACGTCCGGGGAACCGGTGAAACTGAGCAACTTCAATCGCTCGTCGGTCGTGAACAGATCCGCGCCGTCCCGATGGCAGGGCAAGATCGAAAAAGCCCCTTTTGGCAAATCGGTCTCAGCCAGTATCTCGCCAATCTGCAAGGCGCCAACAGGAGTTCGACTGGCAGGTTTCAGAACAAACGGACAGCCAACCGCAATCGCCGGCGCGATTTTGTGCGCGGCCAGGTTCAACGGAAAGTTGAACGGCGAGATAAACGAACAGGGTCCGATCGGCACTCGCTTGAACATCCCGCGATATCCCCGAGCCCGTGGCGATATCTCCAGGTTCATGACTTCGCCTGTCATCCGAACCGATTCTTCCGCAGCGATGCGAAAAGTATCGATCAGTCGGCTGACTTCGCCGCGAGAATCTTTGATCGGCTTGCCGGCCTCAACGCACAACGACATGGCCAGTTCATCGAACCGTTTTTCAAAGGCGGCAACACAATGATTCAGGATGGCCTGCCGCTGATAAGGGGGCAGACGTCGCATCGGTTCGGCTGCGCTTTCGGCCGCTGCAATCGCCGCATCGATATGGGCAGCGTCGGCCAATGCCACCCGATACGCGACTGCACCCGAATATTTGTCGGTGACTTCCAGATCGGAGTTGGGTGATTGAACCTGATTGGCAAGGTAAAAAGGAAATTCTGTCGCCATCGATTACGCCTGTGCACTTCGCTCTTTGATTTCATGATTCAGGATTCGATCGTTTTCCGAATAGTCGATCGGAACATCAAACAGGTGGACGCCACCAGCTGCGAAAGCGGCGGAAATGGCCGGAACCAAATCGCTCGCACGGTTGATTCGATGACCGGTGGCACCGTAGCTTTCGGCGTAGGCAACGAAGTCTGGATTACCATAATCCAGCCCAAAGTTCTTCAGACCCATGTGGGCCTGTTTCCATTTGATCATCCCGTAGGCGTCGTCTCGCAGAACCAGAATCACAAGGTCCATTTTGAAACGTACGGCTGTTTCCATTTCCTGGGAGTTCATCATGAATCCACCGTCGCCGCAGATCGCCATCACTTTACGATCGGGATGCACCATTTTGGCCACCATCGCGGACGGGAGTCCGGCACCCATCGAGGCCAAGGCGTTGTCCAACAAGACCGTGTTGGGCGAGTGGGCTTTGTAATTTCGAGCGAACCAGATTTTGTACACGCCATTGTCCAGCGCGATGATGCCCTGCCCGTCCATCACCGAGCGAACATCAGCCACCAGCCGCTGTGGATAAATCGGAAACCGGTCGTCGGTCGCGCCTTCCTGCAATTGGGCTTCGCCCGCTTCGCGAATCTGCATCAATCTGGAAAAATCCCAGTGTTTCTGACGCGTCAGGCGTTCGGAAATCTGCCAAATACTGTTGGCGATGTCCCCAACCACTTCCACCTGAGGGAAATAAACCCGATCAACGGATGCAGTGGAAAAGTTGACGTGAATAACGTTCACGCCTCCAGGCTGCATGAAGAACGGCGGTTTTTCGACAACGTCGTGTCCGACATTCAAAATCAAATCGGCGGCCTCGACTGCCCGATGCACAAAATCGCCGGACGACAGAGCGGCATTGCCCAGAAACAAGGGATCTCGCTCGTCTAAAACTCCTTTGCCCAATTGGGTAGTGACAAACGGAATCCCGAACGCCGATACAAACGTTCGCAGCATGTGACAGGTCATTTTCCGATTCGCACCGGCACCAACAACCAGTACGGGATGCCGGGCCTGCTCCAGCCGCCGCACGGCCTCGTCGATCGATTTGGATTCCGCCAGCGGTCGGCGAACGAGACTGGCCGTTATCAATGGCATCTCCGTATCGTCTCGCGCAATATCTTCTGGCAGTTCAAGGTGCACGGCACCCGGTTTTTCTTCTTGGGCCAAACGAAATGCTTCGCGAACCCGCCAGGGAATATTGTCAGCACCGACCAGTTGATGCGTATATTTTGTGATCGGCCGCATCATGTCAACGACATCGATGATCTGGAATTGACCCTGCTTGCTGGACTTGATCGGTTTTTGTCCGGTGATCATGAACATCGGCATGCCACCGAGTTGCGCATACGCAGCTGCCGTTACCAGGTTGGTCGCGCCAGGTCCCAGCGTGGAAAGGCAAACGCCGGCTTTACCGGTCAGCCGTCCGTAGGTCGCAGCCATGAAACCAGCTGCCTGTTCGTGTCGGGTCAGAATCAGCTTGATTTTTGCGGATTTCGAAAGTGAGTCGAGAAAATCCAGGTTCTCTTCGCCTGGAATTCCAAAGATGTATTCGACCCCTTCGTTTTCCAACGCGGTCATAAACAGGTCTGATGCTTTCATGCGAGTTTAACTTCTCCAATGGCGAGCGACAGCCGTTAACATACCCGAACAGTGTAGAACAGATCAGTGTAGAACAGTTGTCCCAACTGTTTGAAAACAATTGAGGACAATTGTTCTACACTAAAACATTTTCTCCTGCCGCTCGCCTAAATGGGCGCTGGGAGATCGCGGCGGTGAAAAACGGAATTTCCAATCCAGAAAAAAATGATGCCCAATAGAATCAGGGCCAAATTCATTCCCAGCGGCCCGGCACCCGTCCACTGGTTCTCCAGATTGTAACGGAACAGCGACCAGACGTGATCCGGCCTGGAATCCGCGATTTCAATCGACAGGGCCGGTTCGTACAGGGTGAAGAAAGTCAAGTAAAACAGCCAACGAAATCCAGCCGACGCCATCGCAGCGAACTTGAGCAAGGCAGAGACGAAATAGATGCCCACAACGATGCCCAAGGTGCGCCAGCGAAAACGGTCCCACGAGGAAAACATCATCGCTAGGGCAGTCATGAAAAAACCGAAACTGAACAGGTTGATGATGCCGGGCAGGAACTGAATCGGATGAACTCGCTCCAACATCGGCAGCGTTTGAGTCTGCGGACCAAAGTATGTGATGGGAATACTGTAACCCGTTAGGGGCAGGCGAAACGACGGGTAGGTTGATTCCTCGATTGTGGTTGAAAAAACGGCGATTGCCATCCCCAGCCAGACCAACAGTACAAGCAACAGCAAACCAGCAATCGTCAGCAATGCATGTTGAACAAAGATTTTCTGGCGGCTGACTGGTTGCGACAGCACCATTTCCAGCGTGCCCCGATTGAGTTCACCACTGACCACATCCGACCCGCGCACAATCGCCCAGACTCCGATCAGCATCATGATCATCGGTTCGTCGAGCGTCAGCGCCGTCCGTCCGAGATAGGAAATCAGCCACTCGAAATTTACTGGAGAAAATCGTCGCCAATCTTTGGGCAGCAATTCCAGAATCTGTGCGAACTTGGCCGTGTCGACTTCGCTGACGATCCAAACGCGGAACCAGGCAAATCCGGTCAAGCCAATCGCGATCGCGATCCATAGCAACACTGATTCGCGCAAGTACTTATTCAACAGAGCTGTGTTCATTCTGCCCGTCATCAGGTCGTGCGGTGAAATTGTTCGTAGACGCGGCGCAGATCCAATCGCTGAATCTCCATGCTTTCCAGCGGACATTGCGACAGCCATTGCAGAGCGATCGACAGTTTTTCGCCCGAATCAACCTGAAACACCAGCGGTTCATTGATTCCTGGAAATGCTGTATCGCCATTGGTCGCATCCAACATCGCACCAACGTTGGCGGGCATCGTTGTTGCAGGTCCGTGCAGGGTTGCCCGGATGTAATGCATTTGATTCAGATCGCGCATTGCCTGCTGATGCACCAGCCGGCCTCCCCGCAGGATCAGAACTCGGTCACAGACGTCTTCAATCTCGCTCAAGACATGCGAACAAAAAATGATGGTTCGGCCAGCCGCCTTGGCCTCTTTGATCAGTGCCAATACTTCATGACGGACC
>JBGSXT010000042.1:0-4234 GCA_041751295.1 Mariniblastus sp. | reverse complement strand
CCGACCGTCCATTTACCAGCAATCTAATGATGCTATACATTTTCTCGTTGGCGGCCAGCATCACGGGAGAATCTTCCCCTGCATTCCCAGCGCCGGGATCGGCCCCCGCCCGCAGCAAATGTTCGACTGCTTCCGGACGGTTGCATCTGACTGCTTCAGGGAGTGGGAGTTTGCCCACGCTGTCGGGTAGATTCGGGTAAGCGTAGTGGGAGAGAAGCAGTTTCAGTATGTCCATATTTTCACGACAGGCTGCTTGAACCAAAAGCCCCCGCGCGAATTGACCTCCGTTGGGATCGATGCCCATCCGGATCAATCGCTCAGCCAGTTTCAAGCGCCCATTGGAAACAGCCCATTGCAGGGCGGGCTGTCCGGCTATGTGCGACTCCTTATCCAAATGCACGGTGCGCACCAGCCGCACGGCGCAGCCGCTCGTCTCATCACACCGGTAACTGCCGGTGGTCAGCGCATCCATGTCCAGCGTCACCTTGTGCGGAATGGAGTGCGTGGCTGTCCGCTCAATACGCCAGTCGCTGGTCCAGTAGACGCGGGGAGTGCCCCAGGTGAAGGGGACGCGGGGCATTTGTTTGAAACCGCGCTCCAGTTCGATGAGTTCCGCGGTAGTAGGCACTCGCCAGTCGTCCGCGCCTTCTAGATCGCAGGTATGAATCCAGTTCTGCGTATCGCCGCACGAAAATACGCGGGTACCAATGGCTTGCCATAACAAACCAGTTTCGTGATCGTAGATGGTTTCGGTGCTTTTGACCTCGAAGCGACCTTGAGGGGGCGGCGATTGTGCAGACGCTTGCGACGGACTGTTGAGTTCGCGGAAACGGTCGGTGAGATCGTTGGAGTCGCCATCGGTCCTGGTTGGGGAATGGTGTTCCGGTGCCCGGTTACGGGGTGATTCCGATTGGACTGAAGCGACGGGCAGCAGTTGATTAACCGTGTGGATCATCAAGGTGGCGAACAAACTGAGGAGAGTGGCCAGAATCATGGTGGTCCAAGGCCGGTCGTACCAGTGCTGCCGCAGGCGGTCCCAAAACAGGATCGTGTGACCGGATAGCGTCAGGCGTTTTCTGAAGAACCCGGCCACGTCAGGAATTTCGTGAGCAGCGCTCCAGGCCGCGCAGTTTTGACTCCAGACTGGTATATCGTGATTGATCTGCCCTCTGGTGAACATTTGCCGAAGATCCTGGCGGGTGAGCGGGCCGCGAACGCCGTCCGGCGTTTGCACGTACCAGTTCACCATTTTCCGTAAAAGAATCGAGAGAAATCTAACGGCTGCTGTGAAGGATTGGTGACTGAATCCCGCGTCGTGCTCCTGACCAGAAATGTCCATGTTCTACGCGCTCCGAAGATGCTCAACCCAAGCTTGAGAAATTCCAAGTCCGCAAGCCTTGGAAAACGAACGGACCTGCATTGCAAGGGGATTCTCATAATTGGCTGAGGAACCGCATTGAATGGGAAATTAAAACATTGCGATCGGAACCGAGCCAATTCAGACGCGATAAAATATCCCATTGAGTTAAGGGATTCTGCCGTTTATGTGCTTTGGAAGAATCGGCCTATAAATTCTGAACCAACCACGGCGAACACTGACGAAAGGCTATGGACAATGGATAACAAAGAAAGAATTCTTGTCAAAACGAAAGTAGTTATCTGCCTAATGGTGGCAGCGGTCAGCGCGGGCTTGTTGCGCTCGCGGGATGCTCTTGGCTATGCCGATGCAACTGAATCGACTCGTGTCTTAAATACAAAGAATACTCCGGTTCCGACGCCCGTTGCACAAAGGGAGCATGGAACGTCAGCAACACAACCGTCACAGGGACAATTCGCAGAGGGGGAGGTGATTTATTCCGATACCGATTCGGTCACGATTGTCACTTCCGCCGGAACCAGGCTGAGAATCGATCTAAATACCGGGCGTGAATTGAGCAAGGGAGCAGCTGTGATGCCACCGGCCACGCCCATCCCAAAAGCCCCTGAAATCCCCGAGCCTGTTGCGGGGGTTCCACCGCCTGCTTCTTACAATCCCGCTCCGCAACCGAACCCTACCCCTGAACCTTTTTCGGCAATGATGAACGTGGTTCCGGCTGCTACGCAACTGCCCGCCGCATCACTGCCAAATACATCCTCGCCATCGACCGCCTTTAACGAGCAGCCGGTTGCTATGCCGACTCCGGTTCTGCAACCAACGCCGGTTCCCAGCACCGACTTCAGCATTATGGCGACCATAGAGTCCAGTGACGGAAAAGCCAATATTCGGTCAAAGCCAAATCTTGAGAGCGATATAGTTTCTGTCATGTCCAGCGGAATGCGGGTTTCGATCATCGGCATGGACGACCAGTGGGCCGAAGTACGAACGCCCATGGATACAACAGGCTATGTCAGCCGCAGCTTGCACCGTTTCCTGGTCGGAATTTCCGATGCGCCCATCTCTGGCGTGATTGCGTCCAGTGACGGACGCGCGACGATGCGGGCGGGCCCTTCGGTGACTGACAAGGAAATTGCGACCTTGATGAATGAGTGCAAGGTCGCGGTCATGGGCGTGGAAGGACGCTGGTGCTCGGTGCAACTCGAATCGCGCAGCACAGGCTGGGTTGCCAGAAACCTGATCACGCCGACTTCCAACGTTGCTTACTGGAACGGCTGGAAGCACTATGACTATGGCGAGTTTGAACAGGCAGAATCCGCCTTCACCGAAGCAATCAGGGGTCGCCAGAATCTGTCCGAATCCCATCGGTTGCGGGGCGTGGTCAGGAGAAAACAGGGGAACCATCAGGGAGCCTATGATGACTTCAGCGCGGTGCTAGCGATCGACCCAAACAATAGTGCGGTATACCTGAACCGCGCATTGTCCTATCTTCACGCTGGAGAGCGTGACCGCGCCCAAGCCGATCTGGATCGCTGTTTTCAATTAAAACCGGAACTGATAGCGGAATTCGAGCGCGTGCGCGGAAAATACGAGCAGGAATTCGGCATACGCCCCATTCAAATTCAGGACTAAATTCTCCGTCCAATAGTCACTACAGCCATGGTTTCCAGGCAGGCGGATAGATATGCTACTTGTCGCCCCCCTTGCGCAACGCCTTCGTTTTTGATAAGCTGCTGCCGGCTTTACCAGCACTTTATCATTTCCAAACGAAGGGACGTGTGTATATGCAAAACGCAGTCTGGAGACTTCCGACATTCATTGCAGAGGTGTTCTCGAAAGCAGGGAACTCGCATTGAACGATGAAATTCTTCTACTCGATGCACAACTGCTTCAAAGTCTGAAGGACAGTATCGCGTTCGTCAAGAAACTGGCTGCGGAAGGAGAAAAAACTATCCAGCCGCTGGCCCAAATCCTAGTTCTGGAACCAGACCTGTCTATCTCAATGGCCGCTGTACAGATGCCAGCGATTCCCAGCGATCCCGAACTGAAACAGGGATTGTTTCGCTCTCTGGGGCGCCAGATTCAGCAACAGATGGACGGCTTGATCGTTGCCATTACGTTTCATTGCGAAGCGTGGGCGGTGTTAAGCAGTCTCGATCAACTGGACGAACGGCCCTCAACCCATCCGGGCCGAGTGGAAACCATCCTGTTTTCCGCCATGAGCTTTGACGGGCGTGCGGTGGCCACCATGTTTGACTTGCGGCGGCGCGCCGACCAGACGTTGCTGCTGGTGCCCCTCAGGGAATTTGCGCCGGAGATTATTGCGCCCAGTAGTTCCCGTAACGGTACTATTACAGACGCGCCCCTGCTGAGAGCCTTTTTCATGGGCGTCGCGAGCGCTCTGTTGGAAATCGCGTGAAGCGGGCAATCCCGGATCGAATCGATCCGGGATTTTTTTGTGCGTAGTGTGAAAATTATGTAATGTAAGTTTATGGCGATTGACATCTATTTTGTTTGAGTCGGCAATGCGGTTTCAATTATTGCAATTCAATCAACTGGTGCCGCGTGAAATTTCCGATTTTTCAGATAGTTGCATCAGGCTTTAATTTGAGATTTAAGACGTTCTTTGGTATCGTTGCAGTGATCTCCATTACAACGATTTGCAACCGCACGGCAGTGGCGGTCGCGGCGTGGGAAACATTTTGGCAATCGCCTACGGCGAGGGCAGATGCCGTATCCGGTGTGATCGATGGCAAGATGTACGTGGTAGGCGGCTATCGGACTGAAGGAGCAGAAGCTCGTTATCTGTCAACATGCGAAGTGTTCGATCCTATCAGTGGCAGGTGGGAAACCAGGGCA
>JBGSXT010000041.1:0-2978 GCA_041751295.1 Mariniblastus sp. | reverse complement strand
TCGTCCGCCGGGTTGAATTGACCGTAATAGATGACCGACGCTTTGACGCCTAGATTGTTTTTGGCGATCTGATACGACCAGCCGCCGCCGAAACACCAGCCGATCGACGCCATACGGGACTTGTCCACCCGTTTGTGTCCGCTCAAGAATCCAACTGCGGACTTGAGGTTTTCAAAAGCAGCGTCCATGTTGTCACGGACTGCCGTCGCCCTTGTTTGGGCTTCCTGCCGGTCAGCCGTAGCCGGTTTGCCGTACAGATCAACTGCCTGCGCGGCGTACCCATCGCGAGCGAAGCGGTCAGCTTTGCGGCGGATATCGTCGTTGAGTCCCCACCATTCATGAATCAGAATAATCGCCGGATATTTTTTGTCGGCGTCAGCGGCATCCGCATCCGGCGGCAGCGATAAATAGCCGCGAAAAGGCTGCCCATTTGCCTTCCCATATTCGACTTCCTGGCCAACCAAGTCTTCATTTTTTTTCTCGTTGTCGGGCGAACTCGAATGATCCCGTTCGACCTGTTCCTGTGCCGGAACATCCTGAAAGGGTGTCGATCCTGTACAGCAACTGACGGGCACAGCGACGAGGAGGAATGAAATATAGATTGGCATAACGACTGACTCCCGAGATATTATTGTTAACAAAACTGATTTGTTCAGCAGTTTACCATATTGGCAACATCGAGTGGCGACGTCTGGATTCAACCGGAATATTATTGCATGGTGGACGTACGCCGGAATGTGGAAGAAAAGAGAATGAGAGTTTCTTTCGCGACGAGGTTGTGGCTGGGGGAAAATTTGACAGTGTTGTGGCCGCCCGTTACAATCCGGGTTCGTCAGGCGAATTCAAATTTGTGTGTCGAAGCCAGTAACGAGGCGATGATGGCCAAGAAGCGAAAAGAATTCGTCGGAAAACGGAGCAAATCCAAAAAGTCAAATCCGAAACCGGCCGGTCAGCCGCAGCGCAGGATGTGGGAGACGATGGGTATGCATTATTCATTGCTGGAAACCGATCCGGGTTATCGTGGGCGGCAGATGGAGATCGAAGGCCTTTGCGGGACCATGATGAACCAGAAAATGGCGATGCCAAAGAAACCCCCGGCGGAGCTGCGACCACCGGAATCATCCGCACGAAAGTCGATATCGTTTCCTTTCCCGCCGATGACTCGATGAAATCAACATCCGGTGGCGGCGTCGATCCGTGGGACGCTAAAAAGTATCTGAACATCTGGGTTTGCACTTTGGGCGGCGGCTTGTTGGGCTATGCCCAGTTTCCCGGTGGCCCGACCAGTACCGATGGCGTGGTGATCTTGAACACCGCTTTCGGCACGAACGACTTTAGGCAAACGAATAGGGGCAAAGCAATTGCTGAAGCACGCTTGAGTCTGCCGTCATTCCTTCTTTCGCAAACCAAAACTCATTTTTTCCAAGGGTATGCTGTACCTGCTCAGCGGCTATGCGAACTGGTACGCCAAGCCGTCACTTTTTCGCGGATCGCAATGCCTGATAAATTGTCTCCAGTTTGTGTTGATGCAAATTGAGTCCACCCTCAATTGCCGGATCGTAAACGTTTTCGTTGTGCAGGATATTTCCATCCGGGCCGATCAGGATGTAGGAGGGAAAAGATTTGACGCCGATTTGTTCGTAGGCTTCCAATATTTCTTCCGAGGGACTGTCAACGACGAGCGGATATTTCATGCCTTTGGAATCGGCAAACTGCTTGACGTTTTCAGGTGTTTGACCGGCGATATGAACGCTCAATATGGTGAAGTTCTGGTTGGCAAACAGTTGCTGGGCTATTTTTAACTCGGGCAAATCACGTTCGCAGGGACCACAACCGATAAACCAGAAGTCAAGCAGCACGTATTGGCCCCGGAAGTCTTCCAGAGTTTGTGCTTCCGTATTGAACCACGTGCCACCGGTCATTTCCGGAGCCTGATTGCCCGGACGTCCCGCCTGATATTCGTTGCGGAATTTTTCCATATATTTTTCACGCTGGGCTTTTGCTTTTTCGCTGAATTCGGGCGCAACGGGCTCCTGTACCAGCGTTTTCGCGATCCACTCGGCCTTCTGCGGCTGAAGGTCCAATTGAATTTTTTCATACTCAGAGGGATCCTTCACTTTGACGACTGCTAGTTGGGCTTCGTCACTGCGGGGATCGAATGCGATCAGTGTGGATTCCAATTTGCGGGTTTTCGTATTTTGGTCGAAATCAAAAAATTCCAACTGTATCGAAAACCTGCCATCGACGTCGGTCAGTTCGTAATTGGGTTCACCAAACGGCCGGAGACGGACGACGGCTTTAGAGACGGGTTCCTGGCGACTGTTGAGTACCACGCCTTTGAGAATTGGCATTGGCCGCACGACGTAATCGGGCGGTGACAAGTGGTGGGACACCGGGAATTGCATTTCCTCGGGGTCAGAATAATAGCCCCTGGACTGCATTTGTATTTTTGCCTGTCCTTCGGGCAATTTGACAGTGTAATTGCCCGCCTCATCGGTTTGCGGCATCGAAGTCCAGAACCACGGGAGATTCTCAATTAGTTTTTGCTCACCGCTTTCATCCGCGAACAGATTCTCGACGCTGAGCATGACATAGGCGCCGGCAACAGGTTCTCCAGTTGCCGTGACGACACGCCCACGGACTTCATTCGTTTTTCGGACGACGCAATTTTTTTCGACGAAGCCGCCTTCAAAATCAACAAAATCAAAGGTGTAAATAGTGCTGGGCAGTACCGGAGTGATCATCACGCCATCCGCAGAAAGCGTCATTGATTCATATTGTCCTGCTGGAACGCAGAACTCGATGGACCGGTTTTCGACGGGATAGTGATGGATCATTCGCCCGCCGGGAATTTCGGGACTAAAGAGCCGGACGGCAATTTTCTTACCGACTAAATGCGCGACGGCATCCGGATCGCCTCGCAAATACAAGCGGATTCGAGTTCCGGGGGACAGCACCGTTGTGGCGATCATGGCGCT
>JBGSXT010000040.1:0-11405 GCA_041751295.1 Mariniblastus sp. | reverse complement strand
TTGGGCAAACCAGGAATTGTTATCAGTCCTGGTTGCCACAGATGCACCAGTCCGAGCTTGGCAAATCATGGCTCATATCGTCGCCGTGCATCAACTGTTTCTGGCACGGGTCGGTCGCGGCCAGGTCGGCCCTGTGTGGCCCGATCCCAAGTCCTTTGATATCGCTACAAAACTATTGCAGTGCGTCGAAAGCTGGCAGTTCATCCTCGAAGAACAGGAGTTGCCCCTTGATTCACTACATTCCTATGTCAATTCAAAAAACGAACCCTGGACAAGTTCGCTGGAAGACATCGTGGTCCACGTTGTCACGCATGGTTCCTACCACCGGGGACAGATCGCCCTGTTGTTGGGAAATTCGAAGCTAGAACCACCCAACACGGACTTCATTCATGCGACCAGAAATAAGCTGGTCGAATAACAGTTCAATCTTAAAAAGCGTTAACATTTCGACTACAATTACGGTCAAACAGGCAAATTGCGAGGCATACACTCATGTTGCAGGAAGCGCCGATTTCGAAACGCAGAAGAAAACCGGTTCACGACGATGCGATGGCCATGATCCTGCAGCAGGCAGGAAAATCGGCCTCCGAAGTCGCTGCGCTATCGACGTTGGACGATGCGGATCAAACTGCCGAAACTCAATTCGCCGGCGAAGCTCCAACCATCAAATCGCTGTTTGGAACCGGCAAAGCGATCGAGTTCGATGCTGGCAAGTTTTCGCCATCCGCCAAAGTTTCCAAGGTAATGGGGGAATCGCTCGATTTCCTGATCAGCCAGAAGAATGCCGGAAATCTGCTGGACAACGAACGAATGTTGTTTCGCCAAGCCGTTATTTCCGGTTTGGCTGAAATCGGATTTTTTGGATTGGCGATCCCGGAAATTTATGGCGGCAGTGGTGCCAAACTGGGTGATCTTGGTCCACTGCTGCGAGCGCTGACATTCGTGCATCCGGACCTGGCCGTACTGTTTGAAGTACATAATTTTCTAGGGCCAGTCACTCCGATTCTGGATTTTGGTACCGATTTACAGAAACAATACTACCTGCCAAAAATGGCCAGTGGCGAGCTGTTGGGGTCGTTCGCGTTGACCGAGCCCGGTGTCGGAGCGGATCCAAGCCGCCTGGCGATGACGGCCCGGCGAATTGGCGACCAGTACATTGTCAACGGAGTCAAATGGCCGATTACGAATGTCGTTTACGAGGGACTTTGCGTACTGGTCGTTAAGCTCGAAGGGCATGATCTGAAACCCGGACGTGATTCCGGCATGATCCTGTATGAAGTGCCCGCTGAAGACAACCAACATTTTCGTATGAAACGAAATGATCTGGTCGCATTCGACTACCTCTGGAACGCCCGTTTTCGTTTAACGAATTGCCCAGTTTCGTCCGATTGTCTGTTGGGACCTGCCGGCAAAGGCCTGGCCCAGGCGTTCAGCTCACTAGCCAAAGGACGTGGCGGTATCGGTGTGAACAGTGCGGCCAAGACTTTCAAGATTCTGGCACAATTGATCCTCGATCCGGAAACACAAAAGGAAAGCCCGGAATTGGATTTATCCGGCAGCGAAACGGATATCAGTTCCGCCGGACCGAACGCCGGTGGCTGGACTTCGTTTCGCAGGACGTTCGGCAAACCGATCGGCAGTTCGCCGCGCATTCAGACCTGGATCGGACGGGCGACTGCCCATGGACTGGCAGCGCGCGTGCTGGGAGACCTGTGCTTTCGCCTGGCCGCCAACGGAGTTCGTGACGAAACGCAAGGGATGATTGCCAAAGTTTACGCCACCAAGGCATTGTTGCAGACCGCGATCAACGGGTATCAGATTCAAGGCGGGCGATCGGTACATGCCGATGAGCGAAAGAAATTCACACGATTGCAGAGCCAGCTGGGCAAGGATGCGATGCCCGAAAATCCGATTGAAAATTACATCGGCGAAAATATGCACGAGTTCACGATCGCTACCGTGTATGAGGGGCCCAATCCGGTGCTCTCTGATATCGGTGCGCCAAATGCGATGACGCGCGGAATTCGCAACAAATACCTGGAACCGATCGGTATGGCGGAGGTCAACGGTGGGTTTGGGTTTTTTCCGAAAATGAAATTTGGCTGGTATGTTGTCCGGACCGTGTGCGGTTCCTGGATTGTATCTGGCGATTTGTCCGGTTTGCGGAACCCGTTTCCGGAAAAGAATGCGATCGTACGTCGTGGTTTGAAGCGCAATCGAGTATTGGGACGCCGAATCCTGATGATCATTGCCCGTTATCAGAAATCGTTCCTTGATCAGGCATTTCTGCTGGGCGATGAAGGGGGCATCTTCGATCATCTGTGTCACAATCTGGCATCGATTTGTTTCACGCTCTCACTGGACAAACCCGAGATCGAGTACCTGAAAATCGCGCGGGCACTCGATCTGGAGTCCCGCCTGCGAATGGAGGGACAACAGTGTTCCCCTAGGCTACAGCATCAGTGGGCGGAAATCGGTGCCCTGATGATGAACCGGGATTCACAACTGCATCGCGACCTGATCGCCGACCTCGAGGTCTCCGACATACCGCTTGACCCCCGCTTCATCGATCGTTTCATCTGAAAATGCCTAATGGTGGTGTCAAGTATCGCTTGTTTCGTATTTCATAGTGCGATAGGCTCTAAAAGTGTTTATGGTCTTTTTGCCAAGCCGTATTTCCAAATCGAGTACAGTATTTTTGTTCCCGCTTTGATCGAGCCAGAAATGGTTCCGCTGATTTTGCTGTCCCCCGTTCGGCGACGATAGGGAACAGGAATTTCGAGAATCCGCAGTTTTTCCTGAACGGCCTTGATCTGCATTTCAATGGTCCAGCCAAAATTCGTATCAATCATGCGAATCTGGTCCAGCTTCCCCAGCCGAATTGCCCGAAACGGACCTAAATCGGTATACTGAACTCCCAACAGTCTGTTCATTAATAGACAGGCCAATTTGTTGCCGTAGACACTTTGGGCCGGCATCGCCCCCTTTTCCCGGTTCCCCAGCAAACGACTGCCCAGGACAAAGTCGTGCGTACCCGCAAAAATTGGTTGAACGATTTCAGGCAACAAATGCACGTGATCGCTGTAATCCGCATCCAAAAAAACAACAACCGGATCGGAGCAGTGATCTGCCAGGCTGGCCCATTCTTTTACCGCAGCAATGCCTGCCAGACAAGCCGCGCCATATCCGCGATGCGGTTGATCAACGACCTGCGCACCCAGCTCCCGGGCAACCTCTGGCGTTCGATCTCGGCAGCCGTTGTCGACCACAAAAACACTCGCAACCCTGGGGAGGTCGTTTAGAACAAGGGGCAACGAGACTTCTTCGTTCAGCGCCGGTGTCACGACGACGACCTGGTTCAAATCAACCGCTGTCAATGGCAGTCTGCTGGAACCGTTCATGGAATCCGATTGAAATTCATTTCCGATTCCGGCCAAAATGTGGTTTGTCGTACAGACGGCTGCAAATTGTGATTTACCATTCGATTGCGATTCTGTTAACCTGAAAGGTTGAAGTCCATGACATTTTTCGTTTCGCTAAATTAGTGAGGCGCACGTTCCTGCGGACGACGAGCGACAGCAGTCGGTCAAAAAAACATTTTCCACATTAACACGATCAGGTGCCAATGGGTAATAGCGATAAAAGCGGAGGCGTTGGCCTGCAGACAGATGATTGCGTGCGCGAGCGGTATTCGGCTGCCTCTCAGCAGCAGGAAGCTGCGTTGTGCTGTCCGGTGACCTACGATCAGCGGTGGTTGCAGGTCATTCCGCAGGAAATCATCGATCGGGACTATGGCTGCGGCGATCCGTCACCGTATGTCAGGCCGGGAGACACGGTGGTCGATCTCGGTTCCGGCGGTGGCAAACTGTGCTATATTATTTCTCAACAAGTCGGTGCAAAAGGACGGGTCATCGGTGTCGATGTCAATGCTGACATGCTCGCGCTGGCCCGCTTCCATCAAGCCAGTGTCAGCCAGAAAATTGGCTATGACAACATTCAATTCCGACGAGGGCGGATTCAGGACCTCGGCATCGATCTTGAGCAGCTGGGCAGAGAACTGCAATCCGTTTCAATGACCGGTTCGGAAGGGGCGCTGAATCTGGTCCAATTGCAGGATGAAATCCGAACCCACCGACCGATGATCGCAGACGCAAGTGTTGATTGCATCGTTTCCAATTGCGTTTTGAATCTGGTTAAGTCTTCCGATCGACGGCTGCTTTTTGAGGAAATGTTTCGAGTCCTGAAACCGGGCGGCCGCGCTGCCATCAGCGATATCGTTTCCGATGAGGATGTCCCGTTGGAATTGCAGGGGGATGCGACTTTGTGGTCCGGCTGCATTTCCGGTGCCTGGCGCGAGGACCGATTCATCGACGAATTTGTCAACGTTGGTTTCGAGGGAGCCCGCATCGACAAACGTCAACTCGAACCCTGGAAAACCGTGAATGGAATCGAATTCCGCTCGGTCACGATTCTGGCGTTCAAACCCTTTTCAGACGTATGCCTGGAGCGAAACCAGGCGGTAATCTATCGCGGTCCGTTCAGACAGGTGCTGGATGACGATGGACATTTTTATGAACGGGGTCAACGAACGGCGGTCTGTGAGAAGACCTTTCAAATGCTGTCCGAACAGTCATATTCCGATGCGTTTTATCTGGTCGAGCCGGTGAACCAGGTGCCACGCGAGTTGGCTGGCGAGTTCGATTGCGGGCAGGACCAGTGGCGCGACCCGCGCGACTCCAAAGGGCGCAGCTACAATTTGACACAGATCGGCAGCAACGATTGTTGTGGCGCCAGCGATTCGCAATGCTGTTGATCGGGAATAACAAAAGTTCGACAGGCAAATTCGTTTAATGCCAGACGTGACCGCGTCGATGGCTGCAATTTTTTGGTCTCGCGACAAGAAGGATACAAGAATTGTCCAAGTTGCCCGTGATGAGTCTGAAACGGCGCGGTGCTGAACTCGCCAATCCTGTAAACCAGATCAGAATTCTGGAAGGGGTTGGCCAACTGCCCCGTTTTGACTCCGTCCTGCAAGGTCATGGAATGGAATTACTGGAATCTGAAGGAATCGATATCTTGCAGGTCAATGTGGGCAAAATGTGCAACATGACATGTGTCCATTGTCACGTCGACGCCGGACCCGATCGCCGGGAAATCATGACTCGCGAGACGATTGACCAATGTCTGGCGGCGGTTCGGATGGGTGGAATCACCACCGTGGATCTGACCGGAGGCGCTCCGGAAATGAATCCGGACTTCAAATATTTTGTATCGAGCGCCAGACAACTTGGCTGCCACGTGATCGATCGTTGCAACCTGACCATTCTGTTGGTCAAGGGGTATCACGGCATGGCAGAATTTCTGGCGGAAAACAATGTTGAAATTGTGGCGTCGCTGCCCTGTTATTTGCAGGAAAATGCCGACTCGCAACGGGGCGATGGTTCATTTCAAAAATCGCTCGACGCGCTCCGTTTACTTAATTCGTTGAATTATGGAACGGGCAATCCGGATCGCATGTTGACCCTCGTTTACAATCCAGTTGGACCGACTTTGCCACCTGATCAACGGCAATTGGAGGCAACCTATCGTGAACAACTCGCCCAACGGTACGACATTCATTTTGATCGATTGTTCACCATAACCAATATGCCGATCAGTCGGTATCTGGAATACCTGTTGGAAACGGGAGCCTACGAACCGTATATGGAGAAACTGGTGTCAGCTTTCAATCCGGCGGCTGCCAAGGGCGTGATGTGTCTCAAGATGCTGTCGGTTGGCTGGAATGGACGGTTGTACGATTGCGATTTTAACCAGATGCTCGAATTGCCGACCGCGGGCGGGCTTTCAAGACATATTGCTGACTTTGATTTTGACCGATTGTCGCGCCGAAAAATCATGACAGGTCGTCATTGCTTTGGCTGCACGGCCGCCGCCGGATCGGGCTGTCTGGGCGCGATCGACGGCTGAAGCATTAATCAAATCAGTTCAAAACGGACGCGATTCGATTGACGCAGGTAATTTTTTTCGGTTTTGACCAACGGCGTCCTATCCGACAGGTGTATTTTTTTCTGCCGTTGGTATGACGGGAATTCTGATCGTCGTGTTCACGGGAACGTCGGAAGGGTTCCGTAACAGCTCCCGATTGGCCAGGTAAATGTCCAAATAGAATTCCGGAGATCCAAAAAATTTCGTGGACAGGCTGTGCAGCGTATCGCCGAAAACGGTCGTGTAATCGACAAATTCCCTGTTCTGCAAATTCAACTGACTCTGCTTCCGTTGAACTGGAACCAGCTTTGCTTCCAGTTCCCGGATGTTGATTTCGCCGCGGTGAGTAAACGCATCAGCCGGTGGTTTTGGTTCGATCGAGAAGCGGGCCGGGCCGGATTGATTTACGCGTAGGTCAGGCCGACTGTTATCCGACAGCTCAAGTCCGAATTTTGGTGAAAGTTCAGATCGATCAGCATTCTCGAAATCAGTTCGTTTCTCTGCGACAGCTATTTCGCGAGCCGCCAGTCGTTGCGACTGCGTATCAATCGGAGGGGTTGGTGAAGGCGACTCGGGCTCGAGGTGCGAAAAATCGGGAACGGCAATCGGCTGTTCAGCCAATGTTGCAAGCGCAGTCGACTCATTTTTCGATTCAATTTCGGGTTTGGGCGTCAACGTTTTCGAAGCCGTTGAGTTCTGAGCGCGTTCGCCCAGAATTCGATCACGCAATGATTGCTGCAACGTTTTGGCATCATTGCCGGCCGTGGACAGCGGCGGACTGGAGACCGCCTGCAGTTTTAGCTCATCCGGTTCGGCGGTATTTGCAATCGGTTTCGAATCAGGCGGATGATTCATCACATATCGCCCAAAAACAAAGGCCGTAACCAGCAGCATCCCGCCCACAATCATTTGCTGATAAGAACCCACATTCACTCCATGAACAATTTGACAGATTTGTCAAAACCCAGCGTGGAATTATGGCACGCATGGAATGAAAGAAGGAGATTTTCTGAACTATTTTCAGAGGTAGCGTCCGCGCGCTGCGGATGATTCCAAACAGATAAACTGTGCTGCCCTGAAATCAGGCCGACATCATCATCAGGCGACGGCCGCGCGCTGCTTTTGCAGGTATAACCGGGCGGCCTGACCCAACCAGTCATCGCGATAGATGCGATCCTTGAAGACCAGCAATTCGGAAAATTCCCGAATCGCCTTTTCGTCCCATTTCATGATCTGCCTGTAGGCATAGATGCCGGACGCATTCAACCGCTGTTCCAGCACATTCGCGACACCGTAAATCTTCTTCAAGTCGTCGCGCACTCGGGGTGCTTCGATAAACACGACGCCTCGAATCGGATCGATTCTGGTGGGTCCGCCGTATTCTTTCGAAAGCAGATCAGCATCCGAATATTCTTCTTTCGGCGCTTCGTGGATTCGTGGAAATTGAGGCAACGATTGACGATTCCGCAACAACACTGCGCCTCTTTCTCGGCGCAGATTCCGAATCGTGTCCTCGTTGATCCGGGCATGATTCTTGAGCCGACTCATTTCATCGGTCAATGTCCTGAGTTGATCGAATGCACTGTCACGTTGTCGCAGAAGGGAATCCAGCCGGACTTGCAATTCGGTGGCAAGTTTTTTCCATTCCTCCTGATCCTCGAGTCCCTGGATTTTCTCCTGTGCATTCGCCAATTCCTGCTGCAATTCGACCACCATTACATCCTGGAGCTGACGTTGGGATTCTGCTTTGCTCGACAGCTCGCATAGTGTTTCATCCAGCCTCGACCGCAACATGCGAATTGTCGACTCCTGATTCTCGGATCGCTTTTCCAATCCGTTCATCATCGCTTGAAGTCGATTGCTGTCTTTGAGCGCCTGATCACGTTCGCGAATCAGCAATTGATTCTGGTTACGTTCAATTTCCAGCGAAGCGCATAAAGTTTTGTCTTCGTTGACAAATTGTTTATTCAGCCGTTCCAATTGCAGTCGCGACGCATAAAGCTCTGATTCCAGAAGTCTGGCATGTTGTTCGATTTTTTCTCGCGAACCCAACAGATCATTGCACAGTGATTGTAGATTATCCAATTTCTCTTTACGGCGCAGTAACTGATCCTGGACCTCGGCGGCTTGTGATTCCGCGTCGCGAAGCTGTGAATTCAAGTTTTCTCTGTCTGCGGCCAGTTGATGGCAGATTGCAATCTGATCATTGCGATTGCGAAACCAAAGGAAGTAACCCACCAGGATTCCTGCCAGGAGGAGTGAAATTCCTGTCAGGATGGGAATCAGGAATTCATGCATATTGGGAACCCGGTCAGCAATTCGGACTGCTAGCAGCAATGACAGAACAAAACGGTTCTGCCGTATCTATCAGTTCGACTAGTTATTCGACCGATCTTGAGTTTTTCCGTCGGGTCGGGATTGGTTATACTGGTGGCAACCGCTTCATAACCTGTTCGCCGGCGGCATTGAGGTCGATATCAACCAGCGATGATCCTGTGGCGATCAACGGATCGAGAATGGATTGTTGAATCTTTCCCCGTGAAAATGCCGTCGAGTATGGCAGGCGGTGGAACATGACCATGGAATAACGGGGAATGAAACGATCGGGGAAGCGGCGTTCAAGTTCGAATCCGAGTTCTTTTTTCAGCTGAAATTTCGCATCCCGGACGCTGTCGCGCATCGTGACATAATTTTCCAGGGCCATCTCGGCGATTGCGTCCGTATCGTCCCGGCGCGTCCTATCAAATTCCTGCATGGTAGCCGGCCAATCGTGGTTGTATGTTTCCAGCAGGTCAACGAACAGCTCGCAATCTTCAAAGCCCGCATTCATTCCTTGGCCATGAAACGGAACAATCGCATGAGCGGCGTCACCAATCAACATCGCACTGTCTTTGAAAACCCAGGGCGAGCACCGTACAGTACCAAGAATGCCGGTCGGATTATCAAAGAATTCATTGTCCAGATTTGGTATCAGCTGAAATGCGTCGGGAAACTGGGTCCTGAAGAAATCATTCACCGATTGTTGATCAGTTAACTGTTCGAAGCCGGGCTTGCCTGTTTTTTGCAGAAACAGGGTAACAGTAAAGCTGCCATCAAGATTAGGCAATGCAATCAGCATGTAGCCGCCACGAGGCCAGATATGCAGAGCTTCCCGTTCAATTTGATGGCGACCATCGTTCCCTGCCGGAATCGTCAGTTCCTTGTAGTCATGGTCCAACAGTTCGGAAAGATCGGTACCATTTACGGCGGGCAACAATGCCCGCCGGACCCTTGAACCCGCACCGTCCGCACCAATCAAAATCTGATAGTTCTGATCGTACTTCCTGCCCGATGCCAGGTCGGTCAGCGTGATCGACCTCTGCGGGAAATCGATCGATTCAAGAGATTTTTCAAATTGCAATTCAACATGGCAGGTCGATTCGGCGGCCGTCAACATCAACCCGTTCAACCCGGCTCGCGAAACGGAATGAATGACTTCCGTCGGTCGCTGCCCATAGGACATGAATTCCAGCTCTCCGTCCGTTGCGTGCAGCAGCCGTCCCTGCATGGGAATCAACAGCGATCGGACATCGTGCATTAATCGAGCGGCTTCCAAGGCGTGAATTCCCCGTTCCGCCAACGCCAAGTTGATCGAGCGGCCGGAATCAACTTCCCGCTGCCGCATGTCGGCCCGTTTTTCCAAAACCAGCACTCGATAGCCAAGGTTTCCCAACATGACCGCCAACAAGGAACCGACCAGCCCGGCACCCACAATCGTAATTTCTTCCGGTCGCTTCAAATGACAGTTCTCCAGCGAATTTTACAGAAAACAGTTTTGGTAACGGGATTGCAAAGTCTTTCAACCGGCAAGCAGCTGCTGTAACTGTTTGGCGAACTGGTGGATTTCCCAATAGCAATTGTAAAACGGAACAGGTGCTGCCCGAATCACATTTGGTTCTCTCCAATCCGTTCGAATTGCAGCATCCTGCAGCCCTCGGTGAACCGACTTTCCGTCCACATTTCGCAGTTTTATTTTTAGCGACAGTTGGCAGCCTCGTTGACTCGCTTCGCGCGGAGTCACAATTTCGACGTCGTCTCCAATCAGCTCGTCGAGGCATTCGACCAGAAAACCAGTCAGCGTTTTTGATTTTGAAATCAGGTTGTCGATACCCGCCTGTTTAAACAGATCCAGTGAGGCGCGAACCGCCGACAGCGAAAGTATCGGCGGGTTGCTCAATTGCCAGCCTTCCGCCGTGGGAATGGCCTGAAAGCGGTTCTCCATTTGGAATCGGGACTGTTTATCCTGACCCCACCAGCCAGCCAAACGAAATTTTCGCGAAAGAGCCGCATGTTTCTGGTTTACAAAACAACCTCCCACGCTGCCGGGTCCGGAGTTGAGGTACTTGTACGAACACCACACTGCAAAATCGACATTCCAATCGTGAAGTTCAAGTTTTACGTTGCCCGCTGCATGGGCCAAATCAAAACCGACTGGAATATCGTAATGCTGGGCTGCCTGAGTAATTCTCGACATATCAAAAACCTGCCCCGTGTAGTATTGAACGCCGGGTAACAGGACCAATGCCAGCGAATCGCGGTAGTAGTCAATCGCCTGCAGAATTCTGTCCGTCGAAATCAGTTCGCTGTTTTTCTCCGGGCTCAAGATCACCATCTCACTGGCAGGGTCGAGGTTGTGCCAGCGGATTTGCGATTCAACCGCGTAGTGATCCGAGGGGAAAGCATGTTCTTCGAGCAGTATTTTCCGGCGCGTGGTATCCGGCCGATAGAACGTCGCCATCATCAGATGCAAATTGGTAGTCAGGCTGTTCATCATGACCACTTCGTCATTCCTGCCGCCAACAATTCCGGCCATCGTTTCGGTCACAAATTCATGGTACGGAACCCACGGCAGATCGCCTTCGAAATGGCCCCGTACACCGCGAGTCTTCCAGCTCTCCAGATCTTCAAGAACAAACGTCTGCGTCTGTTTCGGCTGCAGGCCGAGTGAGTTGCCGGCAAAGTAAATTTCCTGATTTCCATTTTCGTCGATCGGAATGTGAAACTGATCCCGAAACCGTGCCAGCGGATCACGGGCGTCCAGCTCTCTCGCCCTGTCCGCCAGTTTTTCAAAATCGATCGTGCTGCTCATGGTTCTGCGATTGGAAATAGAAACGGTCGCGACGGGGCTGCGTCGCTGCAAAACGGCGGAACTTGCAAATTTAGCAGGTAGCGGCCATCCTTCAAACGGTCCGGTACAAATACCATTTCCGTAATCGTTCGATCGACATGCGAATTTGGATTCAATTCGTGCGAATTTTCTGCAACATTCCAAAACACGTGATGATTTGTCAACAATCCACGATCATGGATTCGATCAATGGAAGGAAGGTCGACGAGCAGATGTTTAATGCCCAGTTCATGAATCAGACGGATCGCTTCAA
>JBGSXT010000039.1:0-6873 GCA_041751295.1 Mariniblastus sp. | reverse complement strand
CATGGCCTTCTGATTCGTTCACAATTCGGCCTGTTCGGCCGCATCCTCCAGAAAGTAATTGAGATCTTCCTGATCCTCATGGTGCAGCACGTCGTAGGCGTGTGCCGCGCTACGGGCGTGGTAAAGCTGTTCGCTGAAATTGGTATCACGGGTGATCGCCGAAGCAATCGCAGCGAGGATTTCGAGATGCCGCGCCCGCTCACCAGCCGGAGTCGCCAGCAGCAGTACGGCGTGAATCCGTCGGCCATCGGGTGCGCCCAGATCGAGCCCCTTGGCGCTCAGTCCCAACACGCCTTTGACTTCGTTGCCTTCGTCCAGAATGGCGTGCGGTATCATCAGTCCTTTGCCCAAACAGGTCGTTTCGATTTTCTCCCTTGTCAAAACCCGTTCCACAAAATCTTCTTCCTTGATCTCCATTTTGTACGTGGAGTACATTTGGGATGCAAGATTTCGAATGACTTCCTCGCGGGTTTCTCCCTGCAGATCCACGGAAATACGATGTTCGCCAAGAAAATCGAGCAGCTGCGGTCGGTCTTTGTGGTCTTCGCCCGATCGCATCAGTGCCAGTCGGGTTGCACTCGGTCCGAGCAATTGGTTGATCGCCAATGCAGACAGACCGACGGTGGTTATTAACGATTCATACTCCGCAAAAACCGGCTCTGACTGAACCAGTAGCAACAATCCGACGGCAACCCCTCCGTGAGGCAGCAATGCAAATCCCAGATAATTGCGGACATTTTGCGTCATGCCGGCCAAGCTCATTGCCGTAAACGCACTCACATATTTGCCTATAAATCTCGCTGCAAAGTACAGAAACACCAAGCCAGCGGCCGTGGGGACCAGACTGAAGTCCAACTGCATGCCCGCTAGTGTATAAAACAATACGAACAGAACGCCACCAATTGCGTTCAAATAGGCTTCCGTCGAACGAACGGTATCATGACGGATATTGGTCACGCAGATTCCCGCGAATGTGCAGGCAAGTATCCCTCCGGATGTTCCAAATCCGGACGCCGCACCCCAGGCTCCGAGGATGACCGCGACCATGGTCGGCCCCACGAATGCCGAGCTGACGACAAACCGAATCAGCGTCAAGGCAAAAACGGCACAAACGCTCCCAATAAAAAATGTTATCAGGAATTGCACTCCAACATTTCCCACCGCATACAGCCAGGTGGTATCCGAAGCCATGACGGTTGAAACGAAGACAAAAATTCCGACCGCCAGCATGTCGATCAGTCCAATGGCGGCAATCAGGGTTTTAGACAGAATTCCCCGTGCGCGCGCTTCCCGAATCACCAATACGGTCGTCCCCGGGGCGCCCGCGATCGCAACCACGGACAGTACCACAATTGCCTGCCAGGCGATTTCACCAAAGAACGGGCTGCACAGCGTCAGCAGTCCGGCCACCAGCAGCGGCGTGATGATTGCTTCGCAAAGCAGCAGCAGGGCAATTCGCCGACCGGTATTGCGCAATCTGGCAAAATAGAGAGTCGCACCTACAGTGAAGGCAATAAAACCGAGCACGAAATTCATGATCGGTTTGAATTTTTCCAGATCGAAGGGTTCGTCCGGCCCTTCCAGCGCCGGTAACAGCAGGGCCCGCAGCAAAATCCCCGTCGCGATCCAGCCGGTCACCTTGGGCAATCGGATCGACGCCAATAACTCTCCGCCGACGATTCCAGAAACCAGTACCGTCGCCAGAAAAAACAGCGGATCGGCAAAATTGATCTGATCCAGGATATTCATTGACCGACAGGGAAATAAAGGAAATTCACGGAGATCCGATTCGAAGGCGCATGCAACGAAAGGTTACCGATATCGACGTAGACTTCAAGACCGGCGAATGATGGAACATCAACATTGACGAATCCCACGGATTTCAATTATTCTTCTCCATCCTACGTATAGCGAACACCAGCAGAATATGGACGCAGTTCAGGGAGTCAGCTTGCCGCGATCGGGCCACAATCTGCTCGTCGGCCATTTGCAGAAGTACTTCGTCGGCAACGCTGTTTGCCCCGATTATCGTCACACGCTGTTACCATTCCTGGCCAAATCGAAAACCCGGCGCGAATCGTTGTCAAACGATCAGGAAAAATTATTCCACTATTGTGAATACTACTATTCGTGTCGCTCGTATCCCTGCTGCAATGCGAACAATTCGTTTCAGAAATCCCACGATTTCGAATTGGATCTGTCGGCAGATCCGGCCACGAAATATCTCATTCAAACACGCGATCGAATGGGTTTGTTGATCTCGTGGTTTGAAATGCGACTGAAGAAAAACCGGGAACGCGACTCGAGACAGGGTTTTGAGGCATTCGTCCAGCGCAATCGCCAGTATGTTGACGGGTTTCATCGCAAGTGGCTGGACAGCCGCCTGCCGAACTGTTTGAGACTCGACTACGACGACTACCTTCACCGACCGGCAGAATTGCTGGCCGATGCAATCCTGTTTTTCGACGCCGACCATATTCTCGATTATTCACGGATTACCCAAATCGTAGCGGATGTGCAACCAGCCCGGGTCAATAGCGCGTTCCGGTATTTTGACGAATCAATGCAATCCGCCATCCCATGAGCGGGCCCATTCCGGCAGCTGTTATTCCCATTCGATAGTCGCGGGAGGCTTGGAGCTGATGTCGTAACAGACTCGATTGATGCCGGCGACTTCATTGATGATCCGCGACGACATGGTTGCCAGTACGTCGTACGGCAACCGAGACCAGTCCGCCGTCATGAAATCGTCGGTGTCGACACAGCGGATCACGAGTGCGTATTCGTAGGTTCGCGCATCACCCATGACCCCCACGCTTTGGATCGGCAACAGGACCGCAAACAGCTGGGCCGTTTGCCGATACAGATTCGCCCGTTTGATCTCCTCGATCACTATTGTGTCGGCCGCCCGCAGAATATCCAGACGGTCTTTCACGACCACTCCCAGACAGCGTACGGCCAGTCCCGGGCCGGGAAACGGATGCCGCCAGACAATCGATTCGGGCAGCCCCAATTCAAGCCCCAACGTGCGCACCTCATCCTTGAACAGTTCTCGCAGCGGCTCGATCAATTCGAAACCCAATTCGTCAGGCAAACCACCAACGTTATGATGCAGCTTGATCGTTGCCGCCGGACCATCCTCAGCCGCTCCACTTTCAATCACATCCGGATACAGCGTCCCCTGGGCCAGGAATTTCGCATCGTGAATATTGGCGGACGCATCTCTGAAACATTCAATGAATTGATTGCCAATGATTTTGCGTTTCTGCTGCGGTTCGGTGACTCCACTGAGTGCCGCCAGGAATCTGGCTTCACCATCAAAGACGTGTAAATCGGTTTTGAAATGTTGGGAAAATTCCTGAATCACGCTTTCCTTTTCGCTGGCGCGCAACAGTCCGTTATCGACCAGGATGCAGGACAATTGGTCGCCGATCGCTTTGTACAACAGCGCGGCGACAACCGCCGAATCGACGCCGCCGGACAACCCGCAAATCACGCGGGACGAACCCACCTGATTCCGGATCCGTTCGATCGACTTATCAGCGAAACTGGTCAAATCCCAGGTTCCTTTACAACCACAAATGCGATACAAAAAATTACGCAATAGCGTTTTGCCGATCGGCGTATGGGTGACTTCCGGATGAAACTGAATTCCATACAGCGGGCGGGTTCGGTGTTTGACCGCCGCGACGGGACAGGTTTCCGTTTTGGCCAACGCCACGAATTGGTTGGAAACGCTTTGGACCTGATCTCCGTGGCTCATCCAGACATCGGTCTCCAGCGGCACGTTTTCAAACAATGGATCACGCTGTTCGATAAAACATCGTCGTCGTCCAAATTCGCGTATCGGCGCGCTGTTCACACTTCCGCCGAAGGTGTCGCATACCAGTTGCATCCCGTAGCAGATACCAAGAATCGGCAGGCCAAGTTCAAAGATTTCAGGCTCGCATTTTGGCGAGTCGTCACTGTAAACGCTGCCCGGTCCGCCGGAGAAAATCAATCCGGTCGCACCATGTTTGACAACCTTCGCCGCCGGGATATCGTGCCGGACGATTTCGCAATAGACGTTGTGCTCGCGAACCCGCCGGGCAATCAGCTGCGCATATTGGGCTCCAAAATCGAGAACCAAAATCCGTTCTCCGGTCGCCGGTTGTGCTTCCCGGTTTTTGGAAAATTCAACTGCAGGCATAATGCATAACCGTTTATGGGCCGGGGTCTAACGCATTTTTCGGGGACGGTTTCACTGGTTTTGCCTTGAACTCAACAGTCCGAAAAATGGGTCTGACCCCCTCGCGTTGTGCTACGAATAATGTTCGGACAGAGTTGAATTTAAGGAAATAAAACGAGTGCCGCTGCGAAAAAACCGAATCGCAGATTATAGGGATACAAGTCTGGCAATTCCACCGACCATCGTTGTAAAAATGTTTGTTCAGCGATAGGCTCTTGTAGTTCGACAGTCCGGAACAAAAACTCGCATCGAGATCTTTACTGTATTGGAATTTGCTTGAAAATCCTGCTGACCAACGACGATGGCGTACACGCCTCGGGAATTATCGAGTTTGCCAAGGTGCTGAGGCAGAATCATGAAGTCTTCATGGTTGCTCCTCGAACAGAACAAAGCGGCATCAGTCAAGCCATTACTTTTTTGCGGCCGGTGTTTCCCATCAGACTGGGAGGTGATGGCGAATCGGACAGCCAGATTCCCGGCTACTCGCTCGATGGAACCCCGACCGACTGTGTTAAACTGGCACTGTTTGATTTGTGCCCATTCAAGCCGGACTTGATCGTCAGCGGAATCAATGGTGGCTTCAATGCCGGGGTGAATGTTTGTTATAGCGGAACCGTGGGAGGCGCAGTGGCCGGCGCATTGTTCGGCTACCCTTCGATGGCTGTCAGCCTGGAATACGAAACGACGATGAATTACCGAATCGCAGCTGAGATCGTCGTGCCCGTGATGGAACAGCTGACGATTATGCCATGGCCGCAACGAACTTCACTCAATATCAATATCCCAACAGCATCATTAACGGGACCTGTTGAATTTGAAATCGTGCCTGTCGAAACCAATCCACTCGGGTATCATTTCGACAAGGGCGTGGATCCCAAAGGCCGGCCCTATTATTGGTCGAATAACAAACCCGACCCGGAGCCTTCAACTTTTGACACGGATGTCTCGGTGTTACTGGCGGGCAAAATTTCTGTTTCACCGATCACGTTTGACATGAATGCCAACGGAGCGTTGGCCGCATTCAAAAACGCTGTTCGCGAACAACAGGCGATCATCAGTTGAGGTTGCGGGAATGACTTTGGAGGTTGCCAGAATCGGAATTGTGACGGTTTCCGATCGGGCCAGTAAAGGCGTCTATCAAGATCGTGGCGGGCCCGCCATCAACGAGTATTTGCAACGCGTAATCGTTTCACGCTGGGAGTCAATTCCGATCGTCATCTCCGATGAACAGACTTTGATCGAAGCCACTTTGACAGACCTGGCCGATAATCAGGCCTGCTGTCTGATCGTTACAACGGGAGGCACAGGTCCGGCGGCACGCGATGTGACACCGGAGGCGACGGAGTCCGTTTGCCAAAAAATATTACCGGGGTTTGGTGAGTTGATGCGATCGGTCTCATTGGCCAGCGTTCCGACCGCGATTCTGTCCCGCCAAACAGCCGGAATTTGCGGCAGAACGTTGATTCTGAATCTGCCGGGCAACCCGCAGGCAATTGCCGAATGTCTAGGCGCGGTTTTCTCGGCGATTCCTTACTGTATCGATCTGTTAAATGGCCCATACCTCGAAACCGATGTAAATCAGCTCATCGCGTTTCGACCCCAACCCAAAACGGGCAATGGTCATGATGCATTCAAATCCGGCTAGGGACCATTTACGACCGATCATCCAGTGGAGAAGACACTCACTGCGTGGGACGAACCAAACCAATCCGGCGAGGCTTACGCGTCGAGCCGATTTTCAGCTCGAAACCGGTCATTTATAAACGCTGACTCTTAATTGTATTAAGGATTGAGAGCTTCTGCCAGATTTTGCCTGACAGACCTGTCGTCGTGGACTCGACTTCGCTGGCTGCTGCCAACGCAACTGGGTCGTCAAATTTCTGCACGTAGAGTGCCGCAATTTTTCCTGTCAAGGAGAGCATCTCGCTGCAGTAGTCGAGATATCGTCCCAGTTCGTATCGCGACATGGTAAACGTAGGCGACGCACTGGTTGGTTGGGAATCGGCCAGCATCCGGTCCGGATCTTTGGTCAGCTGGTGCATATCGATGACGTGGGCTACAGACCGCAGTTCATGGATCGCCTGCAACGCGCGCCATCGCTTGTAGCGGTTTTCCAACGACCACAAGAAAAACATGGTACCACCGACAAGGATCATGATGTTGATTTCGACATCCAACTGGGACAACACCACGTCGCCAATTCTTCCCCCTTTGACCAGGGGTTTGAAAATCATCCAAGTTCCGTATACAGCCAGCGCCAGAATTACGGCCCAGCCAAGAAAGACGAGCAACCGCAACCAGTAAATCGGACGACCAATCCATTCCGCCCGATCCTTGGCATTGGCCCCGATGTCTTTCAGGTGGATACAAACGGCACTTAATCCGGAATTTGGAAATCGCTCCTGAATTCGATCGTGCAAATGCACGATCGTCGCGACAATCTTATCGGGATCAAGGACCAGCTTGGCCATGATTTGACGTTAATTCGGCAGTGCAAATCAGGATTTTTACCGGTTGCTCCACAGCTGGCAATCCCCTGACAGATTTTAATGCAATCCGGACTGCGATTCTGGCAGCACGTGCATCCGGACGTTGACCAATAGTGTCCCATTCGTAATCCTGGTAACGGGAATCATCGTGATGGC
>JBGSXT010000038.1:0-2099 GCA_041751295.1 Mariniblastus sp. | reverse complement strand
AGCCATGGCAGCCAGTACTTTTGCATGCCATCCGTCCCCATCATTTCCCAGGGATGAACCAGGATCGACATTTCCAACTCATTGGCGGCTTCAAAAAACGGCAACAGTTTTGGATCGGAAAGATTGAGTTCGTAATCACGTCCCGTGAATGCGTTGGGTTCGACGTGACTGCCGATTTGCACGCCTGGAAAGCGGAGCTGTTCCTTGCAGCGTCTCAGTTCGCGAATCGCTTGGTCGGTATCCTGCAGCGGAACGGTTCCCAGCGCAATAAACTTCTTTGGAAATCTGTGGACCACGTCCGCCAGATTATCGTTCAGGAATCGGCTGATCTCGGCACCATGTTCTGGCTTCGTCCAGTAACTGAACATGACGGGAACTGTACAAATGACTTGCACATCGACTTTGTTCTGGGCGCATTCGTCGATGACAACTTCAGGATCGTAGCAATTCGGCCAGACCCGTCGAAACATGCTTTCGCCGCGCATCATCCGCAGACAGGGTTGACCGTTATCGTGTCCCGGTTCAGGCCAGATGAATCGGCTTCGACCATAACCGAAGCGGTCGGAGAAATTTGGCCAATCGGCTGGCAATATGTGAGTATGCACGTCGATGGTGAGCATTATCGATTCCTTTCCAAAGTGCTGATCACCAATTGTTGATCGGTTGTGCCATCGACAATTCAAACTCGCCAGCCCGCTCGACCACTTTGCCCGTCTCTCTGCAGGTTCTGATCGCTGCCGGGCCATTCCAGAATTCATCCATGATCGTATGCAAATCCTGGTCGATATGTTTCATGCGAAATTCAGCTTCATACACCAGGTATTTGTCGTCGGGACAATACCAGCGCAGTTTGTCTTTTGTCCCGACCGGCCTGGGAAACTCGACAATCAACCCAATCGTGTCGTCCGGGCGTTGGGGACGATGGGGCACCAGCCGAGGCAACAGAAACATTTCACCTTCCCGAATAATGATATCGTGGGGTTCACTGCCATCCAACGGACGCACGCGCAGCGCAATATCCCCCTTGAGTTGATAAAAAAGTTCCTCGGTCGGATTGACGTGATAATCATTTCGCGTATTTGGCCCCAGCGACACAAACACGATGACATCATCGGCCTCTTTATAAAACTGCTTATTCATCACCGGAATCTTGAAGATATCCCGGTTGTCCTCAATCCACTGCATCAAATTAAAAGGTTTCGATCCGACCATCGGCAACTCCCTGTGAATTCTGCGACCAGCCATCAGTGCATATTTACCATTAAATAGACTGACCCTTTGAATTGCAAGCTTCGCGGTGGCCCTCGGCAGAGGTTAAATTGCGAATGGTCAGAAAGCCTGTTGCTTTGTGAATTGGGCCCGGCTCGATTGCGGTAAATCACTATCCGACGTTGCGATTTTGCATTACAAACATCCTCCAGTGAAATTCGCGGTAACTTTAGAACAGGAACTGCCATGCGGCCGCAAGCATCGGAAATTCTGCCGTGACTCGTGAATCACAAATTGATTCTGGTCCGCAGCGGGTTTTGTCGCTGTTTGATGCAGTCTGCATTATTGTTGGCACGATTATTGGAGCAGGGATCTTCCAGACTGCTCCCCGGATCGCCCAATCGGCCGGAAGTTTTCCGGCGATGATTGGATTGTGGCTGTTGGGCGGATTCCTGACAATCGTCGGCGCACTCTGCTTCGCCGAACTGACGACCAATAACCGGAATCTGTTGGGTGGTGACTACGGCTTTCTCAAACAGGCGTTCGGTCGGGCGGTCGCGTTCATGTTTGCCTGGGCCACGTTCTGGATCATCCGGCCGGGCAACATCGGAGCCATGGCATTGACGTTCGCCATTTATTTTGACCCGTTGATTTCGCCGCAGGCGATCGAGTGGCTGGAGGCGCTGCCTGATCAAACGCGGCATTTGGGGTACGCGGTGTTGGCCGTTGTTTTGTTGAGTGCCACAAATTTGATTGGACTGCGGCAGGGCAAATGGGTACAGAATGTATTGACAGTCGCCAAAATTCTCGGCCTATTGGCAATTGTTGGACTGGCTTTCAGTGCTCCGGCGACCGTCGAAACCGGCATCACGTCGATTGGGCCGTCGGCA
>JBGSXT010000037.1:0-10781 GCA_041751295.1 Mariniblastus sp. | reverse complement strand
ATCCTGTCTGATCCAATACAAAGGTGCATCCCAGTCGCGCAGTGAGGCCGTTGACCAACCGAGCGACAGCCAGAATTCAGGTCGCCCGTAACCACCGTCGTCCATAAACTCCATGAACTGGCCGCAGGTCACCAGCGATTTCGCCAATCGAAATTCATTCAAAAAGACCCGATGCCGAGGCGATTCGTTGTCAAACGAAAACCCGTTGCCGTCATGACCCACCGAATAAATCCCCTCTTCCATATCGATCCATTGCTCGACAGCCGGTTGGGCCGATTCAAAATCGGCATCCATGTACATGGGCAAGGTTGGATTACACGACAACACATGTTTGATGTCGGTCAACATCAATTCCTGGTGCTGCTGTTCGTGATGCAATCCAATTTCAATGGTCTGTTCCAACTCGGTTGGAAACTTGCCCGAATCCAGCAGCCGGATCATGTGCGCATCGACATGGGTCCGATACTGTTTGATCTGCTGCAAACCGGGCCGGGAAATGAACCCTCGCTGCGGCCGTGAGAACTGTTTGCCAATCGCATTGTAGTAGGAATTGAACAGGTAATTGAATTGCGGATCATACTCCCTGTAATCGCTGAACGGTTTCAGCACAAATGTCTCAAAGAACCACGTGGTATGAGCGATATGCCAACGAGTCGGACTGACATCGTCCATCGATTGAACCATGCAATCTTCTGGAGAGAGCGGCTCAACGATCCGATCGGTAAACGCGCGAACACTGCGATACCGCTCGACAGAAGTTTTTTTGTCAGGACCTGTTAAAGTCAATTCCAACATGCAGCCACCCTTCAAAAGATTGAAATACCCACTATTTGACTTTGACACCCGTCCAAAAGGCCACGTAGCCCTTGATGTTGGCAGCTGCTGGCCTGGGCTCAGCGTAGTACCATGCCGCCTGTTTATTCACCTGATCGTCGACGACGATATCGTAATAGTTCGCGGTCCCTTTCCACCCGCAGACAGTGGTTGCATCGCTGCTGCGGAAAAAAGCCTGGTGGATGGAATCGGGAGGAAAATAGGTATTGCCTTCCACCGATTCCGTCTGGTCGCTTTCAGCAATCACCTTGCCGTTCCAAATCGCCTGCGCCATGTTGATCGTCCGCCGTCTGATTTCGAATTGATGGGTCTATTATCTGCCGAGCGACTGGCAAAACAAGTTCCCGCTCCCGGTTTTGGTCTGCAACAAGCTCTCGCAACTTCAATCATTGTAATCGTTGTAACGCTAACGGCATCAACGTTACCGTTCCTGCCATTTGACCGAGAAATTTTTTTCGACTTCTGGCTGGCCTGCAAAGTCGATTTATTTTAACAGCAGCGACCTGCTAGTCGGAATGTTGCCTTCGGTTTTTCGTACCAAACCGCGAAAGATATTGGGAACTGTCATGTTCAGGGAAAACAGGCTTTTTTGTATCACCGCCATCGTATTGTGCAGCGCATTGTTGGCTGGTTGCAACCACGAGATCGATGTGGCGGTACAGGAAAACAGTCAAGCCGGGAATTCCGTAGGGGCGGCAACCCTCGAATCAGGCAGCGAAATCGAATCGAAGTTCGCAGATCAGTATCCGGCTCCAGACCGGAACCCGGCTGGCGTTGAAAAACGGTACGGCGATCAAACGTCGCGCACCAACTCCCCGGATTCCAATTCTCCAGTTTCATCCGCTCGTGGTTACAATGGGGTCAACTCGCTGCGGGTCTGGCGGGATCGGGATCTGCAATATGAAACCAGTGCCGAACTGCTGGAAATTTCGCTGGAGTCGAAATCCGTCAAGCTGTTGAAAGAAAACGGGATTACCATTACCGTTCCGATCGTTCGACTCTCTGAACACGACAGGAATTTCCTCCTGTATTTCGTTGCAGCCCGAACGGGCGAGTCAGGTAAAATTGACTCAGCGCTGGTCGAACAGTCTCGGTAGGCGCGATTCCTGTTCGGTGCCATGATCGTCTTGGAGCTTTTTCCGATACAAGCACGAAGCACAAGTTTTGAAGTTGCGCTATTGATCAGAGCCGGGAGAGTTAGCAACCGTTTGAGGGGTAAATTCGATCAATTTTCGGCGATGATTCTCCGGTCGCTAACGCTCCCGGCCACGATTTTAGCGAGTATTTTGAAAAGCGCAACTTCAAAAAGCGCAAGCAAGGTTTCACTCGCCTGCGCTTCGTGCTTGTATCTCCAACAAATTGGAGCGAACCTGGCGCTGTCCAGTCAGCTCGAAATGATATTTACTGATCGGCGTTCGATTCTCCGGCGTCCTCGGTTGATTCACCTGACGTTTCGCCTGAAGCGTCTTCGTTGTCTGCATCGCCATCGCTGCTTGCGGCCGGCTGTTGAACGTTGTCATCGGCAGGCTTCCCGGCGTCGGCTTCTTTGCCAAACAGGCCAGGAATATACTCCCTGATAACGCCTTCCAAATCGCGGTAGTGGCCTGCTTTCCAGGTCAATTTGCCACCTTGATGTCCGACGAATCCGATCCCGATCGCCAGAACGATCAGGCCCAGCTTCCAGGCAACTCCTTCATCGGGATCTCGATTTCGGGCACTGGCCGCAAATAGCACCAGCAGCAATGCGAAAACAGTCACAATCAGCGCGCTGGTGCGATGCCAGAAGACCTTATGTTCCATATTGGTAAGTTCCTGAATGGAACCAATCATTTCCTTGGGATGTTCGATCATCGTGAACCACCAACCCGTCAAACAAGCGACGATGGCACCCAAAGTACCCAACCACAAGCAGTAGTAGGCACAATCGCTCATGACAAAATTGCCTCGCAGGCTGAATAGTGCAAACAGTCCAGCGGCCATCAGCAGTCCCAGGGGCAAATGCGTCGCGGCCGGATGCAGCGAACCAATCGCCCGCCAAATATTGGGCTGTGGTTGTTCACGCGGAGCATTCTCAGCGGCAGGTTTTTCGACGACATCCACAACTTCGGGCGCTGCGATCCGTTGCGACGACGTGTCGTCAGGATCCGGTGTTCGATCGTCGTTCTGTGTTGCAGCCGATACTTCTGTGCCGTCTGCTTTCCGTGAACCTTCCGCTTCCTTTAACTCCATACCATCCGGCCAATTCGCTCCCTCGTTGATCCAAGTCTTGACCAGTTGGATATCCGATTCTCTCAACGGGCCTCCTTCATCCGGTGGAGGCATCATTACATCTTCTTCTTCGGATGTGAGAAACAGATAAAAATCACTACTCTCGGAATCGCCCGTTTCAATGGCGACCATGGCTTCATCCCGGTTGTCCATGCGATAACCACCTTCCGGTTCATCCGGACCGTGACATCGAACACAATGGTTTTCCAGGATCGGGCGAATGTCCTTTGCGAAATTGACTGTGCCTGCTTGGGTTTGGGCAATTACGGAACCGATCGGAAGCACTGTCGCTGCAATCCACAGCGCGCTCAGCAGGATTATACTTTTTGGCAACATCTGTTTCTGAACCATTTGTTGAATCTACAGTTGTGGCTGGCCATATTGGCTGGCCATATAAAGTCAATGGTAGCGGTAGTCCATCACTAGGCGACGCTGGCGTCAGAGGCCCAATTAAGGGCAACAGTTTTACAAACGGGCATGACAAAAATTTTGCCATCCCCCAATCTGCCGGTCCGTGCGATCAGGGTCATCTGTTCGATTACGGCTTCCATATTTGAATCTTCGACCCATACCGAAACTTCGACTTTGGGTATAAAAGCAAGAGAATATTCGTTTTCGCCATAACGATCAAGGTAATTTTTTTGTCGGCCAAATCCATTGACCTCGCGGATGCTGATCTCTTCAACATCCAATTGGGCAACGGCGGCAATCAGCTTTTCCGCCCGAAACGGTTTCACGACAGCAAAAATTTGTTTCATGTCGTTTACCAATTCCGGTCGCATTCGCGAGCATTGACACAAATAGCGGATGTGAATTTGCTGTAGGATGGATTCCCAATCCGTCCACTGTGAACAAGGATGGATTCCCAATCCGTCCTACACGTATATTTTTATCTGCCGACCACCTTGCTGGCGAGGATCAAAGGTATTAACCCTTACCCAGCAGCTTCACAAACGGTTGAATGTCTTGCAAGTTGACAACGCCGTCCATGTTGATGTCCGCTTCGGCTTGAAATTCGCCGGACGTCAGTAATGCGACAAAGGGTTCAACATCCAGCAAATTAACAACTCCATCCAGGTTCACATCGCCTGGTAGAACGTTATTGTCATCGCAGTTGACCAGTTGGATCGAAACGCCATCGACGCCGGCTTCAACGATCGCTGCACCGCCCAAATCAGATGCCGTAAACCGGATTCGCATTTGACTGGTTGGCACCACGAAGTCAGCCACGTTGAAGATTTTCAGCTTCCAGCCGCCAACAGTGTCCATCCCGCCCGGACCGATCGTTTCGATTGCTGTCCAGACCGTTCCGCCGTCATTCGAAATTTCGACCAGTAAAATGTCACCTCCGCCTCCATTATCAAACCAGCGGAAATAGGACACGATCGCCTGTTGATCCTTCGAGCCAATCGCATTCATAATAGGCGAAGTCAACTGAGTGGTTCCCCCGTCAACATCGTCGTCACCATCCATATTTCCGGTGACATAACAGGCCCCCGAACCATCGGCATCAGTCGGCGGATCGCCACGATCTCCACCTCCCGCTGGAATCCCTCGCTGCCAAGTTCCCGTTGTTGCATTGCCCTCGACTGTCCAATTCATGTCGGTTTCAAAATCATCATCGAACGTCAGCTTTCCCAGTCCTACGGAACTGATGGCACTATAGGTGCCAGTTGGCGCATTGATCGGGTTAACGAACAGTTCACCGTCAATTCCTTCTATGCTGAAAAAGTATTCGACGGTACCGCCGCACACGCTTTCTGGGAACACGGCCAAGAAATTATTGTTGCCTTGGTCGGTCATCAGAAAATCTTGGAAACCAGCACCGGAATCAACATGTAACGTAGCGGTCCCCGGATCAATTGGCAGATCGCTGTCGTCGATGCCAACGAGTATCGTCGTTCCACCGGCCGAGTCAACAAATTCTGGCAATCCATTCGGAAAATCGAATTCCAAGGTCGTCAAACAAACACCCAACGGATTGGCCAGCGCAGTGGTTAATCCAGGATTGAGCAGTCCGGTTCCCTGGTTAAATCCATTGCCGCTTGAGCCGCAGCCGCCATGCGTATGAATGCCGATCGCATTGCCGGTCCCTTCAAAAACAATCGGCGAACCGGAGTTGCCGCCGGTTGTATCGGTTCGATAGCCAAGTTGCATATTCGTGAAAAGCGAATAGGGACCGAGTTGGGTTTTTTGTGCGCCATTCCAGCTCGGATCGACCGGAAACGATGTTGTGCCATGACCAGTAATGCGGATCATGTCACCGGCCTGCACAGCGTCCGGATTCGCCAGTTCAAATGAATCCCCTTGGGCTTGAAAAGGAGTCAAGCCGGTGTTGGAGTTTGGAAAGCAGCCGTAATAGCACCAATCGTTACCCACTCCTCCATTTACTAACTGCATCGAGCTGAAATCCACGGCGTATTGATCTTCCGGGCCGGGAAATTGGTAATTGCCGTTGCCAGTAGATAATGGCACGTTAAACGACGCGACATCCGTCGACGCGGCACAATGACCGGCGGTCAACAGGCAATTGTTGCGGTCATTAAACAGCCATGTCGTGCAGCCACCCGGAATGGTTCTCGCGACCCGCGGATCGGCTGACAGAATGCGGTCATCGTTGCTGTCACAAATACTTGAATTGGGTCCGCCCCCGTTTGCCTCGCCGACAGTTACGGCTGCCAGCCGAACCAGATTCATACGACCATTGGGACAGGCGATCAGTTCCAGCTTCACTGTATCGCCGTTAAAATAGGCGCTGGTATTGCGCCATTGACGCGCGGACTTGTCATTCAGCAGCTGGCTGGCACCATCCTGCAGCGAAGTGATGCGAAGAGTTGAACTGGGTCCACCGAGCGGGTTGCCCGCAAGCACGAGGTGACTGAACCGCAGCCGCAACCAATGAGCGCCCTCAAACGAAATCGTTTCTGCCCATACGATTTTCCGGTCATTGCCAATGTGGAAGTGCGAGCCGGAATCCAATTTGAACACAACATCATGGCTCGGCATCGGATCGACCGACGGAATGATCTGGCCGACGACAATCCCGTGATCCAATGCGCCGATCAGAAAAATGCACATCGCTAAATTTCTAATCGTGTTTGCTGGTTTCGAATTCTGCGTCACCATCGGTTGCCTTTGAATTAAATGGAATGGACAATTGCCGGCAGCTATCAGAATGCAGTACTCGACGGCCAAATCATTATAATTGGTATTTGCCCAACGCCAAGTCAAGGCCAATCGGGCCAAGACCTGTCATGGTGTCATTCAATGATGTCGGATTTTTGTGTCGGACTTCGGCATGATCCCAGAATCAGCCGACGACTTCGATTAGCTTCTCGACATGGTCAATCAGGACAGTCTGACATGGATAACAAGATCAACGGCGGTCCAAAACACCGCGAAACGGACGCCATATTTTTGGAACTCCTAAACAGGCAGTTTCGCACCGTGTTTCAGCCCGCAATCGGCAACGATTTGTTGGCTGATGGACTCGACCTGTTCACCAGTCAGCGTTTCTTCGGGTGACCGAAGCGTGACCGACAACAACACCCGTTTTCGGCCCGCACCATCTTTCTTTTCGTCGCGATACGTTTCCCGATAGGCAATCGATTCCAGCAGCGGACCAGCCGCACTGCGAACCGTTCCTTCAATTTCCAACCAGCGAATGGCGTCGGGCAGGATCAGATTGAAATCGCGTGAAACCGCCGGAAATAGGCTTTGATTCTGATGCCGTGGAATCAGCACGGCCATTTTCTCAAGCACGGCAAGATCGACTTCTGCGACGGTCGCCGGATTCCGCAAACCGAATTGATTGCGACCCGCTGCTGAAATGGAGCCGATAAATCCGAGTTTCGTCTGGTCAATTTTCATGACGCCGGATTCGTTGACTTCCAATAACGGGTGATCAAATCGCTCGACGGTCAACCTTGTTCCCGCTGCGATCGTTTCCAACAGCGTTTCGATGACCCCTTTCAACTCAAAGAATCCCCGACCACTGCACAGAGCTGCCAATACGGGTTGATACGGAAGTCCGCCGTTGTCCGCCGTTAAATAGACTTTGGCCGTTTCGAACAGTTCGATCCGAGGATTGGATCGGTATTCATTGATCCGCCGGGCTTCCAGCAGGCTGGGAATCAGACTGCGCCGGACAAATTCGACCGCACCAATGTTCTGCGAGGCTTTTTCCAGAACTCCCAGCATCGGCTGGCTACTGATCAATGGGTCAATGTCGGACCACGGGCTAAAGGCGATGGACCACGGTTCAGGAACCAGGCTGGGCATCATCGCTTCATCGAATCCCGCGGCAGTCAACACATTGCGGACTTTTGCCAACACGCGATCGGATCGCGTCTGATGCGACGCGGCCATGGCGACCGGTTTGTCGTCGGGCACATTCTCGTACCCGTAAATGCGACCAACTTCTTCGACCAAATCGATTTCGCGCGTCAAATCCTGTCGCCAGCTCGGTCGGACTGCGGTAATCGAGTCGGCGGTTTGCTTCGCGATTTTCATGCCCAGGCCGGCCAACGTCTTGCGAATAAATGCCGCCGGGATATCAATTCCCAGAATGCGATGCAATTGCGAAAAACGCAAAACGACCGGTTCGGCAGGCTGCTGACGCTGTCCGATATCGATCATTCCGTTTAACAATTCACCGCCGCCCGTTATCAAAATGATTTCACAACAGCGGCGACTGGCCCAATCCATTTGCGCGGCGTCGACGTTGCGTTCAAATCGGAATGAAGAAGGGCTGTGCAGATTCAAGCTGCGGGCCGTATTCCGCACGGATATCGGACTGAAGGAAGCCGCTTCGATCAGGATGTCGGTCGTCGCATCTGAGATTTCCGAATCGGCCCCACCCATCACTCCACCAATCGCCAGCACCTTCTCCGGATCAGCGATCACACACATTCCCGGTTTCAGCTCATAAGTCCGGTGGTCGATCGCCTCAATGACTTCGCCCTGATTTGGTTCGCGAACAATGATTTGACCGTTGGCAACCTGGGAGAAATCGAAGGCGTGCAGCGGCTGACCACATTCAAACATCACATAGTTTGTGGCGTCCACAACATTATTAATCGACGCGATCCCGATTGTAGCCAGACGGTCGACAAGCCACTGGGGACTCGCTGCAATTTTAGCACCGCGAATCAAGCGGGCGGTATACCGGAAACATAAATCCGGGCAATCAAGATTGACGCTGCAAACATCGCTGATCGGTTGCGATCTTGTTGCCGGGAAAGATTCGGGAATTTTTAACTGTTCGTCGAACAGAACAGCGATTTCGCGGGCAACTCCGATATGTCCAAGGCAGTCCGGCCGATTGCTGGTGACCTCCAAATCAATCGCCCGATCCACTCCGACCGTTTCCGAGGATTCATGATTAAGCCCGGACATCGTCAATCGATCCACAAGCTGTTCATGGCCCATTTTCAGGTCAACGTATTCTTTCAGCCAGTTCCACGAAACGATCATGTAGATTTTCCAGAATTGATGTCAGCGAAATTCGTCCATCCACGCCAGCCGCGACTAGAACTGATGCAGGAATCGGACATCGTTGGTGAACAGATACCGGATGTCCGTAATTTTATGGCGTATCATGCACAGCCGCTCCACGCCCAGGCCAAACGCAAAACCGGAAACCGATTCAGGATCGTAGCCAACGGCGCTGAGCACATTCGGATCAACCATGCCCGCTCCGCCGAATTCAACCCATTTGTTATTCCAGAAATAATCGGCTTCGACACTTGGCTCAGTGAACGGGAAGAAAGAAGGGCGAATCCGGACTGGTACTTCGTCCCCCAGATAGCTTGTGGCGAACAATTTCAGTACGGTTTTCAGGTCGGCAAGACTGACAGCTTTGTCCACCAGCAATCCTTCCATTTGATGAAACATCGGGAAGTGCGTGGCGTCGGCGGTATCGGGTCTATAAACACGACCGAGAGAAATGATTCTGGTTGGCGGCTGCGAATTTTCCATCACACGAATCTGGACCGTACTGGTCTGGCTCCGCAGTAACAGTGGATTGTCACCGAGTTCGGCGATCGTTTTCCGGGCGATCGAAAGATAGAAATTATCGAGTGGATCACGAGCCGGATGCGATTCGGGGATATTCAAGGCTTTGAAGTTATGCCAATCGTCTTCAATCTCCGGACCTTCGGCTGGCGTGAATCCCAGCCGCCCCATGATATCTTTCAGCTCGTTGATCGTTTGGGTGATCGGATGCAAACGACCGACATGAATCCGTTGTCCGGGAAGCGTCGCATCAAACTTTGGATCGGACTGGCGAACAGATTTACCAGCTTGAAGTCGGCTTCTCGCTGATTCGTAGGCAACCTGAATGGTCTGTTTAACCTGATTCAATCGCTGTCCGGCGAGCGGTTTATCCGATATGTCAACCGCGCCCAAAGACTTCTGGACCGACTTCAATCTGCCGTTTTTTGCGCCCAGAAATTCGACGCGGGCAGCTTCAATCCGTTCCACGTCCACGGCAGCGTTAAACGATTCTGCGGCTGAATTCTGTAATTGGTCGAGCTGTTCGAGAAAATCATTGAGCGGCATGACGGCAGCAGCAGACATTGTCGATTTTCTTACGCCGCCAAAGCTGCTTTTGCTCGTTCGACGATCACGTCAAAACCTTGCGGATCGCAAACTGCAATTTCGGCCAACGATTTGCGATCGAGTTCCACGTTCGCTATCACGAGTCCGGCAATGAATTGGCTGTATCGCATCCCCCGCATCCGGCAAGCGGCATTGATTCGAGTGATCCACAGTCGACGAAAATCCCGTTTGCGGACTTTACGATCGCGGTAGGCATACACGCCGCTGCGCACTAACGTTTCTTTGACGGTGCGAATCAGGCCACCCCGACCGCCTCGAAAACCCTTGGCCCGTTTGAAAAGGCGTTTTTTCGCCTGTGTGCGAGCCGCACCTTTGGTCGTCCTCATTTTTTCCTCTCGTTCAGTTCGTCAGGCCCCGGAAAACCAATTCAGATTTCAGATTTGAATATTGCCGAAGTTTGTGCCCACGTACTTGAAACTGGTGGTCCTTGTTTAATGCTTTTATTGATGGCCCACGACAACGGGGACTAAGAACATCAATAACTGTATTTACCCAACGAACGTTTGATTTGAAAAACCATGTTATCGTCCAGCTTGTCGGTGCCGCGGAGATTCCGTTTCCGTTTGGAACTGACCCGCACGTTGCGATGGCTGGTACCGGACGAACGATGTTTGACCTTCCCGGTGGCCGTCAATCGGAACCGTTTCTTGACCCCTTTATGGGTTTTCATTTTGACCTTCATGATTGTTCACCGGGTCCATCTGGTTTTGAAAATTTGGAATCGCAGATTTTAGGGACAGAACAGCAATTCAGGAAGGGGTTTTCCGACTATTCGGCCAATTCTTTGCGGGAATCATGCTCAATCCCGAAACTGGGACACCGTCGTCTCTGAATTCTGCAACCAACCGTTCGACACCATTTTTTTGGCTGGAATCGGTTCGATCAGGATCGAAGGGCCTGATTCCGGGGACATCTCCAGTTCATCGCGCAAATACATTTCATTGAAATGGGCGTGGGATTTTGGCCAAATGTGAAACGGTCCTTCGCCGATGATCCGCCATGATCCCTGAATGCCGTTTTCGGAACATTTTCCACTGTAGTCGACGTTGTGTGCCCCC
>JBGSXT010000036.1:0-5965 GCA_041751295.1 Mariniblastus sp. | reverse complement strand
TTTTTTCGCAACATTTCAATTTGCTCTGAATTTGATTTTGTGGACGTTCGAATTATATCACATTTTGCCGGTCGGGAAGTGCTTCCGATTTGAACGAAGTAAACAGTGCCGAATCCTACCTGGACAGCGCCACTTTTTTCTCATTACCAGCACGAAGCGCAAGTGAGTGAATGAGCTACAACACACTCATTCGCTTGCGCTTCGTATTGATATTTATCAGCGATTCTGAATCAAAGTGGCGCTCTCCAGCTCATTTTCAGACAAAAACGACTCGGCATCCCGTCATGACCCCATTTTCTTCGCGCAAGCCAAGGCCACAGGAAACGGCCTGAAATGCCTGATGAAAAATCGTATCAAGTCGAACGAAATCCTACCGTTCAGTTGATCGATTCGCGGAATTGCTTTTTGAGGCAGTTCAGTCCCTGCCTGCCGCGGACACCGTCGACGACGATGTTGATGCGGACTTCGCTGGTGTTGATCATCTCTACATTAATTGCGGCTTTGGCCAGCGCTTCGAAAGTCCCCAATGCCACGCCAGTATGGCTGTGCAGGCCGATTCCAGAGACCGTCAACTTGGCGATGTCTTTCCGGGAGTGGACCGCTTTGCAACCAAACTGTGTTTGTATTCCACGCGCGACGGTCGTCGCCGAATCACACTGCTCCTGGGGGACGGTAAAGCTGATGTCGGCATATTGGTCGTGCGCATAACTTTGTACGATCATATCGACAAAAATTCCTTGGTCGGCAACTCGGCCAAAAATCGCCGCGGCGATACCAGGCTCGTTGGGAACCCGCGCGACGGTGATTCTTGCCTGGGACTCGTCCAGCAGGATGTCATCTATCATCAGCGACTCCATTCCGACCTGCTGCAATCGATCGATCACTTCCACCGCGTTGATGGCCGATTTTGCTGTCGGATCGAAATCGAAATCTTTGGTTGCAGTGATTCCCTGATCCAGCTGAAATTCGTGATGAACGGCCCGTAAGGCAGCCAACGACTGATCACGGGAAACCAGCACTGAAATCTTGATTTCACTGGTCGTGATCATTTGAATATTGATCCCGGCGTCCGCCAGAGCTTGAAACATTCGACTGGCAACACCCGTTGAGGTTGCCATCCCGATTCCGACGACGGATACTTTGGATACATGCTCGTCAGAAATTCCCGGAGTTCCGCCCAACATTTCGACTGCGGGTTCAATGATCGACACTGTTTCAGTCAATTCCCGGCGGGGAACAGTAAACGAAACGTCCGATTTGCCGTTAACGGCAACGTTTTGAACGATCATGTCAATCGTGATATTACGATCTGCGATCGGTGCCAGAATTCTGTGAATCGTGCCGGGAATATCCGGCAAGTCAAAAATGGAAATCCGTGCTTCATCGCGGGTGAGCGCGGCTCCACTGACAGGCAGCGACTGGGTATGGCTGTGATCGACGATCAGCGAACCGGTCGCGTCGCTCAGACTGCTGCGAACGTGTATCGCGACGTTGAACTTTTTACCAAATTCAATACTGCGGCTGTGCATGACTCCGGCTCCCAGACTTGCCAGCTCCAGCATTTCGTCATAGCTGACCTGCCGGGTCAGGCAGGCCTCTGGCAAGATTCGCGGGTCGGTGGTATAGACTCCATCGACATCGGTGTAAATCTCGCAGGTAGCCGCCTGTAGAACTGCGGCCAGCGCAACCGCCGTCGTATCACTGCCGCCGCGACCGAGAGTCGTGATGTTCAATTGGTCATCGATCCCCTGGAATCCGGCCACGATGACAATATTCCCGGCATCCAACAGAGCCGTGATCCGATCGGTCGAGATCGTCTGAATACGGGCTTTGGTATGAATGCTATCCGTCTTGATTCCAATCTGGCCCCCCGTCAGGCTGGTCGCCTGGTAGCCCAACGAATGGATCGCCATCGCCATCAACGCCACCGAAACCTGTTCGCCGGTCGACAGCAGCATGTCCATTTCCCGCGCCGGAGGATTCTCGTTGACTTCAAACGCAAGCTGCTGCAGCATGTCGGTGTTTTTGCCCATCGCACTGACCACCAGCACCACCCGGTTGCCCTGTTGATGCGCGCGAACGGCTATCCGGGCGGCTGATTGGATTTTTTCCACATCCGCAAGGCTGGTCCCACCAAATTTTTGAACGACTAACGCCATTGTTTCTGTTTCAACTCAAACACCATCGCGCAGAATTTCCAGAGCTGCATTACGTCCGCAGGCACCCATCACTCCGCCACCGGGATGGGACGCCGCGCCGCACAAATACAATCCATCAATCGGAGTTCGGTGGTCCGACCAGCCAGGGACGGGTCGCAATAGATGCAATTGGTGCAAGTGCATGGCACCCTGAAAAATGTTTCCTCCTGTCAATCCAAATGTCCGCTCCAAATCCAATGGACTGAGAATTTGCAGATGTTCGATACAATTCGGAACATTGGGTGCGTACTCGCCCAACAGATTAACACAGCGTTGGGCAAAATCACTTTTGATTGAATCCCAATGCAGGCCCTCTTTCAGTTTGTAAGGTGCGTATTGGACAAATATCGACGCGATGTGCCTGCCTGCGGGTGCAATGGTGCGGTCTACACTGGTCGGAATCGTCATTTCCAGAATCGGCCTTTCGCTGGGCAACCCGTATTTTGCATCGTCATAAGCCCGTTCAATCCAATCGATGGATTCACCGATGTGAATCGTTCCATGATGTTGGGGTCCAATCGACGCGCCGGGCAAACAGGTAAAATTCGGCGGCTCCGATAAGGCAATATTGATCTTTGCGGATGCGCTGCTGTAGTCGATACGCTGGATCGCTCGACGAAAATCGTCGGGCAGCGCCGAGGCGTCGACAAACTGATTGAACGTCAAATTGGCATCCACGCTCGAGGCGATTGTTTTGCCTTCAAAAATCCGGCCATCGATCAGTTCCACGGAACGCGCCCGGTTGGCACGGATGTTAATCGATTTGACTTCGGCTTCCGTGACAATCATCACACCCAATTGTTGGCAGACTGTCTCGATCGAATCGGCCAGTGCGCCCATTCCCCCTTCGATATATCCCCACACACCCCGGGCTCCACCAGCGGTCCCCATCACATGGTGCAGCAGTACGTAAGCGGTACCGGGTGACGAGATCGATGAAAAGGCACCGATGACCGCATCGGTTGCCAGCGTTGCTTTCAGCACTTCGGTTTCAAACCAGCGTTCAAGGATTGGCCGCGCCGCCGCAGTCAAGATCTCCAGCGCCTCAGGCAGTGTGCTGCCCAATGACTGCATCGCTCGGTGCAGCCGCCAACCCTTTCTCATGTCGCGAACTTTTTTTCCCCACCCTGCCCGTCGCCAGGATTTTGGCAGCGGTAACAGATCAGGGGCCGATTCGTTCAAAACCGGCTCCAGTTGTGTCGCAACTTTCTCCAGCATTTGTTCGTAGCGGGGAAAAGTCTCCGCATCCCGCCCGCTAAATTTTCCGATCTGCTGCTGGTTCTGTTTCATGTCCGGGCCCAGCATCAAGTGCCTTTCGTCGGCCATCGGAGTGAACGAGGAAGGATTGCGAGGCAATATCTTCAACCCGTTTTCTTTCAGTTTCAAATCATGAATGATTTCTGGCAGCAGCAGACTGACCACGTAAGCTGCCGTTGATACTTTATAGCCCGGCCAAAGCTCTTCGGTTACGCTACATCCCCCCAACAGTTGCCGTCGTTCCAGCACGCAGACTTTCTTTCCCGCCCGAGCCAAATAGGCCGCCACAATCAGTCCGTTATGGCCGCCGCCAATGACTACGCAATCGAAATGCCCGCCTGACCTGGAAGCTGCCATTTTTTATCCTTTGATCCCGCTGGTCGAGATTCCCTGTATGAATGTCTTTTGTGCCAGAAAAAACAGCACAACCATTGGCAGCGTAAACATCACCGCAGCCGCGAGCAACAGGTTGGTCTGATCACTGTAGGAACTGACGAACCGCTCGAGTCCATACGCCAATGGAAATTTGTCCGGATCGCTCAAATACAGGAGTGGACCTCCGAAATCGTTCCAGGTGTACACAAATTGAAACAGAGCGACCGTCGCCAATGCCGGTTTGGAAAGTGGGATCATGATATGCAAAAAAAGGCCCCACGTCGAAAGGCCGTCCAACTTGCCGGCTTCCAATAACTCTTCGGGAACTGTCATGAAAAACTGGCGTAGCAAAAAAATGAAAAAGGCGTCGCCCAACAGTGTCGGCAGAATGATTGCCCAATGGGAGTTGTACAAACCAAGATTGCTGATCAGAACAAATCTCGGGATCATGGTAATGTGCCAGGGCAACAGCATAGTGCCGATCACCAATGCAAACAACCACTTGCGGCCTGCCCAGCGCACTCTCGAAATGCCGAACGCTGCAAGGGCGCAACTGACCGTGGTGCCGATGACACAACCGACACAGAGAATGATCGTGTTGAGCAAATAGGTAAAGAAGGGCATGCTCGCGATCGCGTCCGCATAGTTCAAGAAGCGAACGGGGTCCGGCCATAATCCGTATGGATCGCGGGCCAATTGTTCCGGCGACTTCAACGAGCCGCTGACCAACAGGAGTAATGGAAACGAAAATATCGCGACCGCTGACCAGACGACAAAGTACTTGCCCCACGACAAACCAGGCCTGCTATCGCGCATCGGAATCGGCTCCCAATGGTTGTCGGGCGTCAAAGTGCGATTGAATTCGAGTTTCCGCTTCCAGCAGAATTTCCGTGGCTGAACGATTCGGATGAATCATCGCTTCGTAAGCAGCGGCTTCCACTGTTCGTTTAAGAAATGACGCCCCCTGAACCATCGGAATCGGGAATTGGTTAGGGCTGGAAGCCAGACTCACGAACTGGGCAAACATCGGATCTCGCTTCAGGAAACTCTGGAATTCAGGATGATTGACCACCGATTCGGAAACGGGAATCCACCCTCCGGTTGCACAGGTTTTGGCCGCTGGTTCGGGCTGTTCCAATCCGATCCAGAATTTCACGAACTCCCAGGCGCCGGCTGGGTTTCTCGCTCCCCTGGGAACAACAAAAAAATTTCCGTTGACCCAACCGGCATTGTTTCGGCCGTTTTCGGGATAGGGCAACGGGCAAACACCAAACTTGGGTGATGGAATGCCCAGCTGACGGCGGCGGGCTGTGAAATTGGCGATATCGCGAGTTCGCCATTGTCCATCGGTGAGCAAAACGTATCGTCCGGACATTTCTGCATCCTGCACCGGCAACAACGAAAACGTTTTTCCGGGGAGCGATTGATCGCCCTGCCGAAACGCAGCGACATTGTCGGCACCATGTTTAACGGAAAATCCCGACATCCACGTCAATACAGATATCAATTCGGGTGTCGCCAGTCGAACGTTCCGATCTCGATAGAAGTCGGCTCCAAAAACGAAACCCCACCCCCATATACTGCGGGAATCGGGCAGAAAGGCGTAAGCGGTTGGCCGCTGTTCCGCTGCCGGGGAAATCGTTTCGCAAATGTGATTCAGTTCGTCCAACGTTTCCGGCGGCGTCAAACCGAAACGCTCCAGTTCCGTGGTATTGTAGTAGAGCGCACGAATATCGAGTCCGTTGCAGACTGCAAACAATTCTTCGTCGACGATTGAAAGTCGCAGCGCGGCCGGAAACATCCATTGCTTCAGGACCGCGACTTCCTGAATTGATGCAAAGGTCTCGAACGACTGCAACACGCCCCGTTTCGACCAATCGGCCAGTATCGGGTCATCCTGATTCACCAGATCGGGCGGATCCCCACCGGCGATGGCCAGAAAAAGTTTGGCCTGCAGATTGTTGCCCGGCAAAGCAACGGCACGGACAAAATACGTCCGCTGCGATTGATTAAAACGATCGACGACATCGTCAACAACGTCTCGATCCTGCCCACCCCAAAAATGCCAGAAGATCACTTCCTGACGATCCGACGGTACCGGCGTTTTCGACAAGAAGGCTGGGGCCAACAGCAAT
>JBGSXT010000035.1:0-5680 GCA_041751295.1 Mariniblastus sp. | reverse complement strand
AGGCGTCGGTGGGTGATGTTTCTCAAGTGCCTTCCACAACCGGATCGTTCCGTTTTGCAACAGGTCATCTGTTTCTTCCCATCGAGAGACAACAGGGATGTCGGCCAGAATTTTTCTAGCCAGGTGCCGCAATCGGTTCATGGACGATTCCAGCAATTCATGAGAAGCATCCGGTTCGCCATCGGCCAAACGGCTCAGCAGTCGCTGTATCTCCAAAGATGACTGAGGACCCGAATCGTCGTGCATGAAGTAAATGTCCATGTCCAAATTGAGTAAATTGCGCCGAATACAGTATAGATTCGAACCGTTTAGCGTGAATCCCGGCTAATTCGCCAAAGAATCAGGTGATCGAGACTTTTTTGGCCGCTTCGATAAACGCTTTTCGATGGGATGTCATGAAGCGTTACATATAAATCGGACTATCCATTGAAACTGGAACTTACATGAGTACCGCAACATTTTCGCAATCTGGCTCTCGACGACATTGCCCAATCAGTCTGACGCTGGGAATCGCCTTGGCGATCATGTTGCTCATGCCCGAAATGTTGGTCGCTCAGGGTCGGAACGAGTTGATTGTCAAACAGGACCTGATAACGCCGGATGGTGACGATTTCTTTTTTTCCTTTAATAGCATCCGGCTGAACAATCCGGGCCAGGTTTTCTTTGGATCTGTGTTGAACACAATCGGTGGAGAAACCGGCTATTACCTTGGCGACTCCGAAACGATCAACGAAGTTGTCCGCGAAAATCAGATCGAGCCAGACGGCAATGGGCAGTTTGACGAGCTGCCCAACTGGGACGCCGCCGGTTTTGCGACGGTCGGTGGCGTTTCCCTCAACGACAACGGCCAAGTCGGTTTTTTTGCTGAACTGACAAACACCAATGGTGGAACTAGCGATAATGCGGGCATTTATCGATACGGCAGTGGCGCGATTTCGTTGCGGGTTCGCAAAGGCCAATTTGTGCCGGGTGGCAACGGTTTGTTTTCAGATTTAGAAAGCGAATTGGTAATGAACAATGCTGGCAATATCGCGTTTATTGCCGGCCTGTCCAATACAACCGCAGGAGCGAGTGACAACAGCGGTATTTATCGCGTTTCGGTCGGCAGTCCGGTGGTCATGGTGCGCGAGAATCAAGTTGTTCCCGGCGGCAATGGAGAATTCGCAGGTTTCGATTCCGACGTGAACGACATCTTTATCAATGACGCCAATCAAGTCGCATTTGAAGCCATTCTGCGCGATACGAATGGTGGCGAATCCGACAACAGCGGCATTTTTCGTGGAGCGGGCGGAACCCCCGCTACGATTATGCGCGAAGGCCAGGCGACTCCGGAAGCAAACGCCAGCTTTACTGGATTGCAATCGCTCCTTGGCCTGAACAATTCCGGCCGGGTTGCCTTCATTTCCGCCGTTCTGCCACCATTTGGAATTCCCGAAGGTGGAGTCTTCAGCGGTGCAGGTACAACCATCCAGGAAACTGCCCGGCAAGGCTTGCCGGCACCAGACATGAATGGAATCTTCGCGACGTTTTTCCGAGGTTCCATCAACAACGCTGGCGACGTGGCATTCAGCGCCACTATGACCAGCACGAGTGGTGGAACATCCGATGACAACGGCCTGTTTCGAAAAACGGGACGTGCTGGTAGTGTCAAACAGATCGCCCGCGAAGGCCAGCCGGCGCCCGACGGCGACGGCGTTCTATTTGGCAACTCGCAAGCATTGGACATGAATGTCCCGGGCGTCGTTCTGTTCCAGTCGTCAGTCAGCAACACTGCCGGCGGTTTAGAGGACGGTTTTCGATATTTTCTGACCGACGGCACGGACCTGATCGAAGTCGTACGCACAGGTGACTCGATCGACTCGGAATTGGTGACGTTGGTTCCTTTCAGCAGCAACATGCAATTGAACGACTTTGGCCAGGTCGCCTACCAGGTTTTTGTCGACAATAATGAGTTCGCGATCTGCCGATTTACTCCTGTGTTGCATTGGCGATCGGCATTCAATGGGAAATGGGATGTCGCGAAACGCTGGACTCTGGGCATCAAGCCATCAGGAATTCACGACGTCTTGGTTGATCCCGATACCGACCTGACTGTGTTGGGTCCAGTTGCCGATACGACCATACGCAATTTGCAGGTTGGAGGTGGCAATGGCCAGGCGTTTTTGCGACTGCAGGGCGGTAGCGTTCGTGTGGCCGATCTATTGATCGTCGCATCCAATGGCGGCATCTCAGGCAACGGAGTTTTGGTGGGAGAAGTTTCAATGGATGGTGCCCTGACGCCAGGTAATTCGATTGGCGAGATCGCAATTGATGGCAATCTGACGTTCCGTGAGAACTCGCGGCTGGAAATCGAACTGGCTGGCATAGCCAGCGGCGAATTCGACCGCATTTGTGTCGAAGGTGATACATCTCTGTCTGGCAGTCTTTCGGTCAATTTGATCGATGATTTCAAGCTGGATGTCAGTCAGCAATTCCTGATCCTTGAAGTCGCCGGAGTCGCTTCGGATAAATTCTTCAGTCTGAGTGACGGCGATTTGGTAGTCGTTTATGACGGGGTTGAATTGTTTATCACCTACACGGCAGGAGACGGCAACGACGTAGCATTGTTTACACGCGATTGATGCAATTTTGCAGGACGAATTGGCAATCCGTCCTGCGCGGCGCAGCTGGGGCGAATTCGCAATTCGCCCTACGTGTACGGCAAAACGTGCCGCTCGTTCGAGCCCCGATTGCATGTTCTTTCGAGTGGCGTTCAGCGGAGCTTTCCGATTTGCATGCTCATTAACGGGCACTTCCGTGGATCGTGCTGTTTAGGGTACCCTGCATTCTTGACCCGTGACTCGGATCACTATTTCGAGAGGTCATCACAATTTCTTTACGCATGGTCTCGCTCGATGTGTCGAATTACGCTTACCACCGAGGGCATGGCAATTGCCAAGAAAATTGCCGAACTGCAAACCTATGGTGGAACCATTCCGCCGGAATTCTGTGTTGCCGCCGGATGCACGGTTGGATTGAATCGATTTACTGTGACCAGCGCCAGCTCGCCGCATGGCGTATTTCCGCTGGAGAGTGAACGGTACTGGCTGGCGTTCAATGGCGAAGTCTACGGATTTCGGGAGCGGGCTTTTGTCGATGAGCTGCAGTTTCCCAGCGACGGGCATTTTGCGATGGACGTGTTGCTCCAGCACGGCGTTCAGGTATTTATGAGCGAAGCGGATTTGCAAGGTACGTTTCTGATTTTTGACAAGACGACGGAGGAGTGGTGGTGTACCGTCGATCAAATGAACCTCGCTGGCTGCTACTACGCCCAATGGGGAGACAAAATGATCATAGCTTCGGAAGCGCCACCCATTCATCACGCGCTGGAAAAACTGCGAGTCACCAACAAAATTCCGATCGAGCTGCTGGCACCCGGAAAGGCGTTATGCCGAAAGCGTTCCGGAGAGCTGGTCGAGTCGGAAGTTCGACCGCAATACGCGGAATTGTTCAGCAACCCGGATTCCAGCGACAATTCGTTCGAACGATTTCTGGATGCCTTTCGGTCGACACTGATGGAATCGGTGCGGCGTCGCATTCCGCTCGACGGAACCGTCGGCGTGTTGTGCAGTGGAGGTATCGACAGCAGCGTTATGTTGGCGATGGTGGTGAAAGTTCTGGCGGACACGGACCAGTTGAGTCGGCTGAAGATTTTTACTCTCGCAGGTTCGGTCGATCCGACAAAAGATCAGGACGAAAAACATACCAGGCTGTTGTTGAAGTCGCTGAACATCGACGAGTCCTACTTGACAGTTATTTCTGCGGCGGCGTTGGAACCGTTGAATCGAAGCCTGTATCAGGAATATGTATTCGCGGAATTTCCCCGATTGATCACGCCGCACCCGGTATTGAGAAGCCATGTGCGTAATGCGGTGATGATGTCTAGCATGCTGTGTGCCATTCGTCAGTCGCATCCGGATGTCCTTTCGTTGCTGACTGGCGATGCGGCAGACGAGCTACTGGCTGGCTACGAAGAAATGCTGCTTGACAAAGAGACTAGTGATGAAGTCCAGGAGGAAATCGCCAAACGAGTCAAATATTTTCCCATGACGGACGGTGCCCGTGTCGCATTGGCGTCATTTTTTGGAGCGACGGCAGCGAGATTGTCGCAGAATCCTCGAAATAATTCCGCGCCGGTCGAAGTTCGAATGCCGTTTACTTCACATCTGGTGATGGAAGCACTCAAGTCCGGGCATCCCGATTTTCTGCTGGGAGTGATTAATGGCGTTCGCTGCAACAAGTTTGCCTTGCGTGTGTTGGGACAATCGATTGGGATTCCGCAAGAGATCGTGGTTCGAACCAAAATGCCCTTTATAGAAGGGGCCACCGGCGAAAAGAACGGCGAATCGTTAGCGATCGAAAAGAAAGCTGCGTTGGAATGGATGTACGAAAAAAACCTGGCCTGGGACGGTCCGGAGATCACAATGATTCGCAAGTCATTTTTCGGACTACCACCGCAAGTGCCGGAATCCCATGCAGATTTGGTCCCCGGCTTGACCGATCAATTCGCAATGGTGCTGGCAGCCAGAACCAGCGGCGCGGACCGTTTGTTTCAAGGGCGATTTTTCCGCGAGCAACCATCGTCCCCGCCAGCGGGTAGTCCCGCCTATTTTCCCAAAAATGCGCGAGTTCTGGATTGCAATGGAGTCACTCATAAAGGGTGAAATGAATATCGTTTCCATCGATTCGCTTGACGATCCTTTGCTGGATGCCTACCGCGATGTTCGAAACAGCAGGGTAACACGACGGACCGACTGGTTTGTGGCCGAAGGGAAACTGGTGGTTCAGCGGCTGTTACGTAGCGATTACGTTGTGCGATCCGTGCTGCTCAGCAAGAAAAGGACGCATTCGTTTGGCCGGTTGATTCCGGCAGGTATGACAGCGCTGTCCGTCGATCACGAATTCTGTTCCCGGCTGGTCGGGTTCAAATTTCATTCAGGAGTTATGGCCTGCGCGGATCGAAAACTGGCTGGTGAACAACAAATTATGGAATGGCCGGTACAGGTGCAGCTGGTTTGTTGCCCGGAAACCGCATTGGCGGACAACCTCGGATCGATTCTGCGAATGTCAGCTGCGTTCCGTGTGCGTGGTGTTATCGCCGGGCCGCGTTCGGTTGATCCGTTCAGCCGCAGAAGTGTGCGCGTATCCATGGGGAATATCTTTGGTCTGGACATTTTCCAACCTGAGAATCTTGCAGAATTCCTGCGTCTATTGAAGAATCGGTATGGTTTCGAAATCGTTGCGGCTGAACAGACGGCTTCGGCTGAACCGCTGGAGCGATTCAAGCCATCCAGCCGAATGGTGTTGATGTTTGGCAACGAAGGCCAAGGCTTGGGGCCGGAATGGCTCAGGCATTGTGACCGGGCGGTCCAAATCGAAATGTCCCCAAGTGTCGATTCGCTAAATGTTTCTACCGCTGCCGCCATTTTGTTGTATGATATCCGCCAACGAATCGATGAAATGTCGGCTGGAACTTGATAGTCGTTCAAAAGCCTGGGTCGGCCTGCTGGAAAATGGCAGTGCCGAACATACATCCTTTTTCGATTTGATTTGACTTGACTTGTCATTACTTCCGGTTTAATCTTAATGCATCATGTTCACAAATTCATTCCACCATCACGTTCATCATCACGCACAGAGC
>JBGSXT010000034.1:0-4702 GCA_041751295.1 Mariniblastus sp. | reverse complement strand
ACGGCTTCCATTCATTCGGCTGGTCGGGCATGGGAATGGACAGTGACTCGACAGCCAGTTGATTGGCGACCGGTTGAATGGTCGCCCGGTAGTTCCATTTTTTTTTCGGATCATCTACAGCGATATTATCAATCTGGAAATTATCGATTTGTAACGAGCGAAATTGCAGCCCATCGGTATCCGGCTGGGTTTTCAACTGCAAAGCGTTCGGCGATACCCAAAAGGCAAATTCGGTTGTCAACATGCCGTCTTCGAAATCGATCATGTAGACTCTTGGTTTGCCGGGCACGCGGACGTACCGTTTGCCAGGACTGTTCTTGACGGCCGATCCAACAATCAGGCTGGCAATCGATTTATTGTTACGGTCGCTGAGAACCAGCTTGCGGCCGAGCGAAGCCACGTTGATGTCGACAGTGTATTCCGCCGGATCGACAACTCCGAACTTGATGTGGTCCTGTTGATTCTCCGAGATCACTTCGAACACGGTTCGATCGTTGAATGCGTTGACAACCGTTCCTGTCAACTGCGAATTGGTTGCGATAAAATCCTGCCGGGCCGGTACCACCCATTTGTCAGCCCGACGGGCCAGCTGGATACGATTGAGAGTCCCTCGGTCACTGTCGAATTCAGTGATATCGATGCCGCGAACCTGATCGGCCGAATACTCCTCGAACAGCGGCTTGCCAACTGCTGCATCTGCTTCGGCCAATTCAGCCCAAGGGTAGTAAGCCATCGCAATGACCATCGCTGCAATGGCCAGGGCAAGCATCAACAATGTCAATCGGTTGGCCGAATTCATGTTTTTTTCCGAATCACTTTAAACGACGCGCTTTGGAGATTCCTTCACGCTCGCGCAACCGCCTTCGCGTGAACACGATCAGTCCGACCAGCAAAGGCGGGATGGGAGGAATAAATACCGCGTATAATTTGAATTTCTTCTGGATTTTCTGAATCTCGTTTTCGGCGTCTAATTGAATGCCGCGCAGCGTTTCACGACGGCTGTTGTCGAGTTCCTCCTGTTTCTGGGCCATCCGCTGTCGCTGCTGTAACTGAATGCTTTCTAGCAGATTCTTTTTTGTGGTGAGCGCTACCATATCCACCGTTTCGCCATTCTGCCGTTTCGTCTCCAGTCGCTGGATTTCTTCCTTCAGCGGCGCAGTTTCCTCGTTGATCCGGGCCTGCAATTCGGCTTCGGCGGTGATCCGTTCTTTTTCCAGTTCCTGTGTTTCATCGTAGACAAGCTGCATTGCCCCGTCGGTCGTTTTTTCAACCTCTTGCAAAGTCATATGCCGAATTTTGCGACTGCGGAGTCCGAGATAGGTTTCGTCGCCGACCATTGCATCAATCATGTTCAGCACGAACGACATGTTCTGAAATTCGTAACGGATTCCACGCTGGATCGGGTTGTTGCGAATATCGACAAAATAATCGGCCAGAATATCGACATCGGCTACATAGATGACATTGGTATTCGATCTGGATTTTTCCAGATCGCCAGTCAGCGGTTTCGCGTGGTCAATACCGGTGATATGGGCAGCTAGACAGTACTGCTGGTCCGCCGCACCTCGTCGATTCTGCAATGCGGCCTCGGCCTGAGGACTGTAAAGGCTGCCAAAATGGAACATGGCCTCGTGCAACACCAGTTGCAAAATCCTGCCCGCTTTGCCCGTTTTCACAAGGCATTCAAAATCAAGCGAAGAATTGGGCAACTGACGCAGAAAGCCGGCATACTGGAAATAGAGTTCGGTGATACCAGTCGTCGCCGGATGTGTTTGGCTGAACAGGGGATCGATGTCGCCGGGTGAACCTTGCACGATGATACGGTCCGGAAAATTCAGGACCGGGTCGCGCGGATACGGGTTCGCTGAAGGAAGTTGCCAAACCAGATAGGGTGCTGATTGTTCACCCAGCGAGACATAATCAATATCCAAATCCAACGCTTTCCACAGATCCCGGATATCGGCCGTCCCGGAACCGCTTCGATTCAGGATTCGCGGCCATAATGTGCCGCGCCCGGCCATATGTCGGAAGTTCTCCGGATTGGGAAATGGGTCATCGAAAATGATCACCGGCTGACCGGATTGGATCGCAGCGATCAAATTCGCCAACTCTTCCGGTGACATTGACGAGGGCTGGGCAACCAACAGCAAATCATAGCGTCGTTTACCGGCAGCCGATTCCGCTATCGTGTCCGCTTCTGGTTCGACAGGTTCGTCAACCGACCTGTCACGATCAGCATCGTCCAGCCAAAGTGAAATCGGCGAACTGGCACGGACAATTTCCAGGTTGTACTGCTTGGCCAGTTCCCCCACGATTTTCAGTGTTGAAATCGGTAGCGTCCCTTCAGCGGTTCGCAGCGAGCCTCCCACAATAAACAGGTCAGTATCGACAATACCGATCGTTTTCCGTTCGGACTGCGCCACTGTATTAATCGACCGCATCAGCTCGTATTCAACGGGCATGCCATAGGGAAAAAATGGAATCACGTCCCGTTCGAGACCGCATTGAAAGGCAACCCCCAGAATGACATCCTCGATTTTCTGGGCGCCACGGGATTCGCTGGCGATCTTCAGAGGCCGAATGCCATAGGTTTTTTCCGCGTCGATCGCGTCTTTGCTGAACGGATCAATGCCCTGAAACAGATTGACACTGACCCGCTTGCCTCCCAGGACATCAAACTCCCGCAACAGATTGACGAGGTCGTATTTCGTTTGCACAAATTCCGTCGGAATGTTGTTGCTGACAAAAGCGTTAATTTTGATTTCCGGCGCGTCGGTATCCTGGGCCAGGTTTGTCAACACCTCAATCGTTGCATCAGAAACCGTGCTGACTTTTTCCCGGGAAATGTCCATACGGATTTTGTTCAGTGGGCTGTGTTGCGCAACCAGAACACCCGAAATGACGATGGCTGCCAGACTGATCGCACGCAACAGATAATGCCACAACATCGATGTCCCGTCGCGTCCCCCCAACCAATGGCGCCGCCCAATCAGAATCATGCTCAGATAAATCCCCAAAACCACCAATCCGAGGAAATAGAAAATGCTCGGCAGACTCACCAGACCTCGGCCAAACGGCTCGAACCTTTGCAGCAACGACCAATCGTACAATCGCTGAATCCAGGTCGATTCAGACAGAATCACATCGGCATTGGAAAAGAACGCCAACGGCGCGTTGAAGGCAGCGCCAAAGATGAAACCGACTGTCAGATTGGATGTCAAAAATGATGCGACCATGCCGATCGCCAGCATCGCGATACCGACAAACCAATAACCCAGATAGGTTGAAAACAACAGCAGGCTGTCGAGATTCCCGCCGGTCAGAGCCAGTAGTACGGCATAATTTGAAAGCTGGGAAAACAGCAGCGAAACCGTAAACACCAGCACGGCGGCAAAGTATTTGCCGATCACGATATCAAAATCCTTGGCGGGCAACGTCAACAGCAGCTCGTCGGTCCCCTGCCGTCGCTCTTCCGCCCAAATGCTCATCGTGATCGCCGGGATGAACACCAGCATGATGTACGGCAGGAATTTGTTCAGCTGATCAAAGTTCGCCAGATTGGTCGTGAAAAATTCGTGGGGCCAAAACGCCGCGAACGAGGTCAGCAACACAAAGATGCACAGAAAAACGTAACCTGTTGGATTGCTGAAGTAGCCAACAAAGTTGCGTTTCATCACGGCGAATGCCGCCTGTCGCCAGATCCCCAACGGCAACATCAACAGGATCAACGCCAACACAAACATCAGGTTGACGACGACCATGTAAACGAATTCGATCAGAACCATTTATGCCATCCCGCCTGCCGACGTTCGAATCACCAGCCGTTTTTTTGAATCATTCATCATGGTCTCGTTTGAGCTTCATGCCGGTTTCCGGATCATGCCCGGTCAACTCGGCGAACATGTGATCAAGCCCCAATTTGCCCGGATCGAGATCAGCCAATTTGCCATCAAACACCTTGCGACCTTCGTTGATAAGTATCACCCGGTCGGCCATCGCTTCGACTTCCTGCAGAATGTGGGTCGACAGCAGAATGGTTTTCTCCTGGCCCAGCTTGCGCATGGTTTCTCGCACACCACAGATCTGATTCGGGTCCAATCCCGATGTCGGTTCGTCGAGAATCAGGACTTCCGGCTCGTGAATCAATGCCTGGGCCATTCCCACGCGCTGCCGAAAGCCCTTGGACAGTTTGTTGATCGGTTTGTAAATCACGCTGCCCAGACTGCACAATTCGACCACCTTGGCGATCTGTTCCAATTTCCGTTTTTTGTTCATGCCTCGCGCTTCGGCAAAAAAATCGAGCAGACTGAACGGTGTCATGTCCGGGTAGAGCGGCCCGGTTTCGGGCAGATACCCCAATTTCATGGAACCGGCCAGTCGTTCCTGGGACATATCATGCCCGGCGATCTTGGCGGTTCCTTCCGACGGCGACAGGTATCCGGTCAAGATTTTCATCGTCGTGCTTTTGCCAGCGCCGTTGGGGCCCAGAAAAGCGACAACTTCGCCGGCATAGACCTTGAAAGAAACATCTCGCGTAGCCGCAAAAATTCCGTAGAACTTGGATAGCCGATCCGCTTCAATCATCGGCATTTGAGGTGGCGTAGCAGATTTGCCAAATTTTGAATCGGAGTTCAACTGCTTGGCCGGCATGGGCAATCTCAGAAAATTCGTAAAGGACGTCGGGCGAACCGTTAATTGGGCG